>NZ_AKJO01000188.1:0-20246 GCF_000282295.1 Pseudomonas sp. GM33 | reverse complement strand
CGAAGCGAAGCCGACCGGAGGGCAATGCCCCCGGATGAATACCGGAGCGAAGGAACCCCGAGCCTCAGCGAGGGGCCGTACGTTCGGGGCGAGCGTTTTTTGCTTCTTTTTTTACTGGGCCGGCACTCCGGGCGCTTGTAAAAAAGGGAGTCGCCGTAAGGGCGAAACCATAAGCCGCCGTTACCCAAAAAACGGATATGTACACAGTCAACAAAAGACAGGTCGGCTGTCAGGCCGCCTTCGTCGGATCGCCGCCCGGACCAAGCCCGCTCCCACAGGGGTTCAACATTGGCCCGGCAATCACATTTCAGCAGGCACAAAAAAGGCGACCCGATAGTCGCCTTAGTGCCTCACTGCCCGAACTGCCGCCCAAGCCCACCCGGTACACCGTGAATATCAGTCTCCTCCCACGGCCCCTTCGGACTGATCGACCGGCTCCAGCCGTTATCCCAACGGTAATAGGTACGCTGGCGATAAAAGGTATTGGGCTGATCATCAAGCACATAAACCCCAAGCTTCGGATCCCAATGGCTATTGCCCCCCGGTGGTGGCGCAAAGCTGGCAGAGGTGCGTGGCAGCGGCTTGGAGGGTTTTACCGGAACAGACGGCTTGCTCGGTACCGGCGACGTCGATGGCGTGGGGCTGGGCTGCGATCGCGGAATCGGCGGCGGAGCCGTTTGCTCCGGTGGTCGCTGGACCGCACAAGCGCTTAACCCCAAAACGACGCTGAGCAGGGCAATACGAGCGATGGCGGTCATGGTAGCGTTTTCCTGTTATTTGTCCGGGCTGTCGATGGTCAGTGTTTGCGGCGCGGTGGTGCTGCTGGCCAAGGGCTGGCTGCGACCGATCCACTCGCCGGCGGTCGGTTTGCCGGCACGGGAAATACGCGCAACCAGTTGGACTTCAGGGAAGTTCGACAGTTTCAATTGCGGCATCATCGCGTCGGCATCGCTCAGCTCGACGGTCACCGGCAGGTCAGCCACGGTCATGCGCTTGACCGCCAGCGGGGCCGGCGGACCGGAGACCGCACGGGCGAAGATGAACACGCTGTCGCCCGGCTGGACTTTGGTTTTGAGCTCCGCCGCCAGATCGACGCTGACCTTGAGCAACGCCGCGCTCTTGGCCGCCGGTGCTTGCGCAACCTTGCCACCACTGGCCACCAGTTTCTCCGTGGCCCGGGTGATCCCGCCTTGCAGCGCCTCCCGGGACGGGTCGTCCGGCGGTAACTGCGCCAACAGGCGATTCCAGTAATCGATGGCGTCCTGATAACGTTCGCCTTCAAACGCGGCAATGCCGAGCAGGCCGAGGCTGGTGACTTCTTTCGGATCGGCCTTGAGCGCTTCGTCGGTCAGGGCCTGGACCTTGTCCGACCACTTCTTGCCATCGGCGAAGTACTGGGCCTGGGCCCATTGACCGAGCAATTCGGGCTGACGACCGGCCAGGTTCACCGTGCGCTCGAACATCTTCGCCGCGTCCGCCGGGCGATCCTGCGCCATGTAGGTGCGACCGAGGAAGTACATGCCTTCGGCGGAATCCGGTTGAGCGGCGACCACACGCTCCAGGCGCTGGGTCATTTCTTCCATCGACTTGGGTGCCTGGGAGAATTCGCGGGTCAGTTCGACCTTGTCGCTGGCGCCGTAATGCATGTACAGCCCCAGGCCCAGCACCGGCACCAGAACGGCCGCCAGCAACGGCAGGGGTTTGCCCAGTCGCGACGCCCGCGGCGCTTCGACGCCTTCGGTGTCCGCCAGCAACTCACGGGCGGCTTCGGCGCGACCGGCGTCCATTTGCGCCGCATCGAGCACGCCCTCTTCCTGCTGAGTCTGCAACTCAGCCACGCGCTCCTGATAAAGCGCGACGTTCAAGGCGGTACGATCCTCTTCACGCTGGGCACGACGGCTGCGCAAAACCGGGATCAACAGAAAACTCAGGGCAACCAGAAGCAGCAGACCTGCAGCGAGCCAGAAATCAATCATTCTTGGTTTTATCCAACAGGTGGTCGAGGCGCGAGCGCTCCTCGGCAGACAGCGAGTCCGGGGTGCCGGCGCGTTGCACGCGACGACGGCGGACGATCACCGCGATGATCACGACACCCCCCAGCAGCAAGCCGGCGGGGCCGAACCATAGCAAGGCAGTCTTGGCGTTCAACGCAGGTTTGTAGCGGACGAAGTCACCGTAGCGGTCGACCATGAAGTCGATGATCTGCTGGTTGTCCTTGCCTTCGCCGAGCATGCGGAAAATCTCTTTGCGCAGGTCGGCGGCTATCGGTGCGTTGGAATCGGCAATGTCCTGGTTCTGGCACTTGGGGCAACGCAGCTCCTTGGTCAGCTCGCGGAAACGCTCGCGGTCACCTTCCTTGGCAAACTCATAGGTGTCGATGGCCCCGTGGGCCACACCGGCCATACTCAAGCCCAGGACAGCGGCAGTAATCCAGCGCTTCATGGCTTGGCCTCGTCGACCAGCGCCTGGTACTTGCCCGCCAGTTTTTCGCGCCAGACCTGCTCGTCGATCACGCCGACGAACTTGTCACGGATGATGCCCCTGGCGTCGATGAAGAAGGTTTCCGGCGCGCCGTACACGCCGAGGTTCAGGCCCAGCGAGCCTTCGTCATCACGGATGTCCAGCACATACGGGTTGTGGAAGTCCGTCAGCCACTTCAAGGCATCGGCGTTGACGTCCTTGTAGTTGATGCCATAGATCACCACGCCCTGCTGGGCCAGTTTGTTCAGCACCGGGTGCTCGACCCGGCAGGAAATGCACCAGGTGCCCCAGACGTTGACCAGCGCCGGCTTGCCCAGAATGTCGGCACGGGTCAGGGTCTTGTCGCCCTGCACCGACGGCAGGGAAAACTCCGGAAACGGCTTGTTGATCATGGCCGAAGGCAACTCGGCCGGATCCAGGTACAACCCACGGTAGAGAAACACGGCAACCACCAGAAAAATCGCCAGTGGCAACAACATCAACCAACGCTTCATGCAGTGGCTCCCGACATGCCCAGTGCTTCGCGCACGCGGCTTTTGACCTTGACCCGATAACGCCGATCCAGCGCCGCCAGCAACCCACCTGCACCTGTCAGCAAACCACCGAACCAGATCCAGCGCACGAACGGCTTGACGTGTACGCGCACAGCCCAGGCGCCGTTACCCAGCGGTTCACCTAGGGCGACATAGAGGTCGCGGGTGAAACCGGCGTCGATGCCCGCTTCGGTCATCACCGAGTTCTGCACGGTGTACAGGCGTTTTTCCGGGTGCAGCACGCTGATTTCCTTGCCGTTGCGGATCACCCGGACGGTGCCCTTGTCGGACGTGAAGTTCGGGCCTTCGAAGTGCTTCGCGCCTTCGAAGATGAAGTGATAACCGGCCAGGTCCATGGACTCGCCCGGCGCCAGGCGCAGGTCGCGCTCGGCACTGTTCTGGCTCGACAGCACGACACCCAGCGCACACACGGCAATACCCAGGTGTGCGATCTGCATGCCCCAGTAGCTGCGGGTCAGGGTGGGCAGGCCTTTGATCAGGCCTTTGTGGCGGGTCTTGTCGACAATGTCACGCGCACCGGCCAACAGCACCCAGGCGGCGAGCATGAAGGTCGCGAGCACTGCCCAGTTGAAGTCGCCGTACGCGACGCCAGCCACCACGGCCATGGCCGCACTGCCGAGCAATACCGGCGTCAGCATGCTCAGCAGCCATTTCACCGGGGTGTCTTTCCAGCGCACGATCACGCCGACCGCCATCACCACCATCAACAACGCCATCAACGGAATGAACAGCGCGTTGAAGTACGGCGGGCCGACCGACAGCTTGGCGCCGGTCATGGCATCGAGAATCAGTGGGTACAAGGTGCCCAGCAGGATCATCGAGGCGGCCACCACCAGCACCAGGTTGTTGCCCAGCAGCAGTGTTTCCCGGGACCACAGGTTGAAGCCGACCTGGCTCTTGACCACCGGCGCGCGCAGGGCGAACAGCGTCAATGAACCGCCGACCACGAACAGCAGGAAAATCAGGATGAACACGCCGCGTTCCGGATCGGAGGCAAAGGCGTGAACCGACGTCAGCACCCCGGAGCGCACGAGGAAGGTGCCCAGCAGGCTCAACGAGAACGCAGCGATGGCCAGCAACACCGTCCAGCTCTTGAACACGCCACGTTTTTCCGTGACCGCCAGCGAGTGAATCAGCGCGGTACCCACCAGCCATGGCATGAACGAGGCGTTTTCCACCGGGTCCCAGAACCACCAGCCACCCCAGCCGAGTTCGTAGTACGCCCACCACGAACCGAGGGTGATGCCGATGCCGAGGAACGCCCAGGCCACGATGGTCCACGGACGCGACCAGCGCGCCCACGCGGCATCCAGGCGACCGCCCATCAGCGCAGCGATGGCGAAGGCGAAGGCCACCGAGAAACCGACGTAGCCCATGTACAGCATCGGCGGGTGCACGATCAGGCCGATGTCTTGCAGCAAGGGGTTGAGGTCGGCACCGTCGCTGGGCATTTGCGGCAGGATGCGTTTGAACGGATTGGAGGTCATGATCAGGAACAGCAGGAAACCGGTGCTGATCATGCCCATCACCGCCAGCACACGGGCCAGCATGACCTGTGGCAACTGCCGGGAGAACACCGACACCGCGAAGGTCCAGCCACCGAGAATCAAGGCCCACAACAGCAAGGAACCCTCGTGGGCACCCCACACCGCACTGAACTTGTAGTACCACGGCAAGGCGCTGTTGGAGTTGTTGGCCACATAGGCCACGGAGAAGTCATCGACCATGAAGGCGTAGGTCAGGCAACCGAAGGCAAACAGCAGAAAGCTGAACTGCCCCCAGGCGGCCGGCTGGGCCAGGCTCATCCACAGGCGGTCACCGCGCCAGGCACCGAACAGCGGCACCACGGCCTGGGCCAGGGCGAAGCACAGGGCCAGGATCATCGCCAGATGGCCAAGCTCGGGAATAAAGATGCCGGATGTCATGGATCAACCCTCCTTCGCGGGCGTTGGCGCCGATTGACCGCTGTCTTTCAACGCCTTGGTCACTTCCGGCGGCATGTACTTCTCGTCGTGCTTGGCCAGCACTTCATCGGCCACCACCACGCCATCGGCATTGAGCTTGCCCAGGGCGACGATGCCCTGCCCTTCGCGGAACAGGTCCGGAAGGATGCCGCGATAGGTGATGGTCACGGATTTGTTGAAGTCGGTGACGACGAACTTCACGTCCAGCGAGTCGCCAGAACGCTGCAAGGAACCGGCCTCGACCATGCCACCGGCACGGATGCGCGTGTCATGCGGGGCTTCGCCGTTGGCGATCTGGGTCGGTGTGTAAAACAGGTTGATGTTCTGCTGCAGGGCGCTCAGGGCCAGGCCGACGGCAGCGCCGACCCCGACCAGGATCGCGAGAATGATGATAAGACGCTTTTTGCGCAGCGGATTCACTTGCCGTTCTCCCGGCGCAAACGACGCGCCTCTTGTTGCAGATACCGCTTGCGGGCCAGGATCGGCGCCGCCACGTTGAGGGCCAATACCGCCAGGCAGATGCCATAGGCTGACCAGACATACAGGCCATGATGACCCATGGCGATGAAGTCGCCGAATGAAGCAAAACTCATCGAGCGACCTCCAGGCTGTTTTCCACTTCGGCCTTGACCCAACTGGCCCGGGCTTCGCGCTTGAGCACTTCAAGACGCATGCGCAGTAGCAGGACCGCACCGAAGAAACAGTAGAAACCCAGCGCCGTCAGCAGCAATGGCAGCCACATCTCGGCTGGCATTGCCGGCTTTTCGGTGAGGGTGAAAGTCGCGCCCTGGTGCAGGGTGTTCCACCACTCCACCGAGTATTTGATGATCGGGATGTTGATCACGCCGACAATTGCCAGCACCGCACAGGCCTTGGCCGCGCTGTCACGATTGCTGATCGCGTTGCCCAGCGCAATGAGACCGAAGTACAGGAAAAGCAGGATAAGCATGGACGTCAGGCGTGCATCCCAGACCCACCACGAGCCCCAGGTCGGTTTGCCCCAGATCGCCCCGGTGACCAGCGCAACCGCCGTCATCCAGGCACCGATGGGCGCCGCGCATTGCAGGGCGACGTCGGCCAGTTTCATCTTCCACACCAGCCCGACGATGCCGCACACCGCCAGCATCACGTAGATGGACTGCGCCAGCATGGCGGCCGGAACGTGGATATAGATGATGCGGAAGCTGTTGCCCTGCTGGTAGTCCGGCGGCGCGAAGGCCAGGCCCCAGACCACGCCAACGCTGATCAGCAGCAACGCCGCGACGCTCAGCCAGGGCAGCATTTTGCCGCTGATGCCGTAAAACCATTTGGGCGAGCCGAGCTTGTGAAACCACGTCCAGTTCATACTGTTTCCATCACGGTTGCTCTTTACTGTGAAGAGCCAGGGTCTTTACTGGTCAAAAAATAACCAGACCTCATTATTCGCCGACGCTGATCTTCAGGCCAGCAGCTATTGCAAAGGGTGTCAGGGTTATCGCCAGGGCGGTCAGGCTACCAAGCCACAACAGATAACCGGTCGCCGGCATTCCCTGCAAGGCTGCCTGCAAGGCGCCACTGCCAAGGATCAATACCGGGATGTACAACGGCAGAATCAGTAGCGCCAGCAACAGGCCACCGCGCTTCAAACCGACCGTCAGCGCCGCACCCACTGCACCGAGCAGGCTCAGTACCGGTGTACCGAGCAGCAACGAAAGCAGCAACACCGGCAGACAGGCGGCAGGCAAACCGAGCATCAGCGCCAGCAAGGGGGCCAGCAAAACCAGTGCCAGGCCGGAAAAAGCCCAGTGTGCCAGCACTTTGGCCAAAACCAGAAGAGCCAGGGGGTGCGGCGAAAGGACCCACTGCTCAAGCGATCCATCCTCGAAATCACTGCGGAAAAGCCCGTCCAGCGAGAGCAGGACCGATAAAAGTGCCGCCACCCAGACCAGCCCCGGAGACAAGGTTTGCAACAATTGAGACTCGGGACCGACGGCCAACGGAAACAACGAAACGACGATGGCAAAGAACACCAGCGGATTGGCCAGCTCCGCCGGACGGCGGAACAGCAGACGCGCCTCGCGGGCGACCAACAGGCCGAACACACTCATACGGCCCAGCTCCCCAGATCGATGTCGCGATAACCGGCCGGCATCCGGCTCAGCGTGTGATGAGTGGTCAACACCACCATGCCGCCGCGTTCGCAGTGGCCGGCCAGGTGTTCTTCGAGTTGCGCCACGCCCTGTTTGTCGAGGGCGGTAAAGGGTTCATCGAGGATCCACAGCGGCGGGTTATCCAGATACAGACGCGCCAGCGCGACGCGGCGCTGTTGACCGGCAGACAGGGTGTGACAAGGCACATCCTCGAATCCGCGCAGCCCGACTGCAGCCAGCGCCTGCCAGATCGCCTCCTGGGTCGCCGGCTGATGCAAGGCACACAGCCAGCTCAGGTTCTCTTCCGGCGTCAGCAAATCCTTGATCCCGGCGGCGTGACCGATCCACAGGAGGTTGCGCGCCAGTTCGCCCCGTTGCTCGTTCAGCGGCTGTCCGTTGAGCAGCACCTGACCGGCGGTCGGCTGCATCAGCCCCGAGAGCAGGCGCAACAGACTGGTCTTGCCACTGCCGTTGGGGCCGCTGATTTGCATCATTTCGCCACTGGCCAGTCTCAAATCGAGATTTTCGAAGAGCAGCCGAAGGTCTCGCTCACAGGCAAGGGCAACGGTTTGCAGGACAGGACTGGTCAAGGGTTCACGGGCCTTATACGGTTCAAGTCGGCACGGGCGCGGCCGTTAAAGAGATGCAGCATAGATGCAATGACGTCTTGTTCTAGAGAGCTGCGTCAAACAATTGCAAAGTTTTCGCCATTTTTGGATACAACGGCGCGGCATTATACATGCCAGGCCCTACTCTAAAGAGTGCATTTTCCTCAGGTTGTGACCGCGTATGACAGGCGAAATGAACATCCTCCCGCTACCGCAGCCCCTCCCGGCGGCCTCACGCCCGCAGGTGCTCAGCGGTGAGTTGCTCAAGTTGCTGACGCCGGTGGAGGGGCTGATCAGCGTCGGTCAAACCGCCCAGGCCGAAGTGTTGTCACTCAAGCAGGCGGACCAGACTTTCCAGATGCTGCTCAAGGTCACCCTCGACAGCGGCCGCCAGACCACGGTCCAGACCACCAGCAATCAACCGCTGGCCCAGGGCACCACGCTGCTCGTCACCCAGCCCTCGGCCGGCAACCTGGCCGTGACGGTGCAACAGGCCATCGCCTCCAGCGTCGCCACTCTCACCCGCCTCGACACCGCGCAACTGCCCGTTGGCACCCTGCTGCAAGGCAAGGTGCTGACCTCGCAAGTGCTGCCGCAGGTTCCCGGTCAGCCCATGGTGTTTCGCTCGATGGTGAGCCTGCTCAACACCGCGTTGAGCGGCAGCACCCTGAGCATCGACAGTCCGCAGCCCTTGCGCATCGGCACCTTGTTGAGCGCGCAGGTGCAAGACAGCCAGACATTGACATTCGTGCCCCTGAGCAGCCGCCAGGAACAACTGGCGGTCACCCGGCAACTGGTCGACCAGCAAAGCCGCCAAGGCTCGCTGGATGGCTTGCTCAAACTCCTGCAGAACCTTGCGCCCTCGGACCAGACCTCCACCGAACTGCGCAGCGCCGCTGCCCGGTTGCTCGCCGGCCTGCCGGATGTCCAGCAACTGAGCACCCCCAAGGGCCTGGCCCTGGCGCTGGCCAACAGTGGTGCGTTCCTCGAAAGCAAACTGCTGAACGGGCAAAACCCGACACTCGCGCCGGACATGAAAGGCGACCTGCTCAAACTGGTTGCGCAGTTGAGTCAGGGCTTGCCGGCCAACACCAGCCTCAGCGCAATCATCGCCGCCAATACCCTGGCCCAGGCCATGCCGAATTTTGTCCGCAATGCCCTGGGCATGCTCGGCCAGGTCAGTGCCAAACCGTCGCCGAGCGGTTTCCCGCTGCCCGAACGCCTGCTGCAAAGCGCCGAGGGTGAAAACGACCTTGAACACTTGCTACGCCTGGCCGCCGCTGCGGTTTCACGCCTGCAAAGCCATCAGCTGTCGAGCCTGGAACAAACCGGCGTCACCGCCGACGGACGGCTGATGAGCACCTGGCAACTGGAAATCCCGATGCGCAATCTGCAGGACATCGTGCCCTTGCAGGTCAAGTTCCAGCGCGAGGACGCCCCCGAGAAACAGCAGCCAAAAGAACGTCGCGAACAAGGCGAACCCAAGCAACAGTTGTGGCGAGTCGAACTGGCCTTCGCCATGGAGCCTTTGGGGCCGCTGCAAATCCAGGCACAACTAATCAAGGGCAGCCTCTGCGGCCAGCTCTGGGCCGAACGGCCGTACACCGCCAGCCTGATCGAAAACAACCTGGCCAGGCTGCGTGACCGCCTGCTGTCCGCCGGCCTGAACGTCGGCGACCTGGACTGCCACCTCGGCAGACCACCCCAAGGCCCCCAAACCCGCCTCGAACAACGCTGGGTCGACGAAACCGCATGAAAAACCCCAACACCCCACGCCAGGCCATCGCCCTCAAATACGACGGCACCCACGCCCCCACCCTCACCGCCAAGGGCGACGAAGAACTGGCGGAAGAAATCCTGCGGATCGCCCGCGACTGCCAAGTGCCGATCTACGAAAATGCCGAGTTGGTGAGACTGCTGGCGCGCATGGAACTGGGGGACAGCATTCCGCAGGAGCTGTATCTGACGATTGCCGAGATCATTGCGTTTGCTTGGAATCTGAAGGGGAAATTTCCGGTGGAGCAGGATCCGCAATTGCCCTTGCAAGAAAAAGACATAACGGAACGAGGCGACAACTACTAATTACCTGACATATCGCCACGTAACACGGCGCATATAGGTTTGTACCACCCCTGTTCTAATTCAAACGAGCGCGCCACTTCAGGTTCGCCCACTCAAACAGACCTAATTGACCATAATCAATTAAATCCAAAGGAATTCCGCCAGCTGTCAGATTAAGCGCTTTCATTCCAACACGACCTACCCGCCAATAATACTCCCCAACGGAATTATTAACACGATGAACCAGTAAAATTTGATTACCTGTTGCTGACGTTCGCGCATAAGGCTGTATATCGGCCCACGCCAAAGAACCCTCTTGATAGACTGGAGATTCAGATGGCGTAAATGACCCATCACCATTATTGACAAGCTTCCAAAAATTAGTTGCTGCCCCATCGGCACTTGCGTGTAAAACCCAAGCGTCCGTCAAATGAGTAACAGGTGAGGTAACCGTGACAATTTTTGATCGAACATAGCGAAAATTCACATAATTACTTGGCTGACCAACATCAAACCCGTCCCCCGTACTTTTAAGTATCGACAGCCTCAAATGCTCATCAATTGAGTCAAAAGCAAGTACATCTGCAAAACCATCCCTCCCCAAATTAGCCACAGAAAGATACGCAGCCTTGTCAAGACCCGTTGCTTGAGCCCAAAGATCAGGAGCACTCAGACTTCCTCCTTCATTCATCATCAGCCAAAAATTCAAGCCCGAATCGCCACGGGTATGCGCAATCAACACGTCCGGCTTACCAGCGCCACGAAAATCACCCGCCAAATATTGCTGGGCAAGTTCATAATCAAATGGAAAGTCTACCATCGCCCATACTTTAGGGTGATCAAAATGATCACTAACACTCTTCATCAGACTGAACCGGGTTCCGCCTCCATTTCCCGGTGAAATTATCATTAAGTCAGCCTTACCATCGCCATCAAAATCAGCCAGCAAATAACGAGCTTGATCATAACAAACCTCATTATTTCCACACGTAGGCTGTAATGACGCTGCATCAAAGGCTACCCGCCCCCCATACCACTGCTTACTTTCAACCTTTCCCTCTTTAGTTGAAGACACCCATACATCGACCCCTGGACCATCTGATCGCCTGATCACCTGCACCAAACTACTTGCCCCCTCACCACCAACATCGCCTACCAATGCAGCTTCGACTTTTGTGTCGCTATCGACATTAATTATTTTCCTCGTCCATAACGCAGCACCTTTGAATGGTGAGCATTGATGACTAACTAATGATTCACTCGATGCATCAAGGCAGCCTGCCTGCGGCGTGAATACTTTTCCGAAATCCCATGGCGTCCAGTGCTGGGTGGCTTCGCCTCCAGCGCAGACCTTCACGACCAGCCTATTATTTTCAAACGCGACACACTGACCCGATTTATTCTTTAATAACGCGGTCCCCATTTCTCCCACTCTGACTGACGAGGGTACAAACGACCAAAGCTGTGCATCGTCATTATTACATTCGTACAGGGACAATTCGTCCCCCCCTCCTTTAGCAGCCAAACACTTTTGTGTTTCAAAATTAACTAATGGCTCCAGCGGGATATTAACTTCTGGCACTGCTTCGCGAGCATTGGTCACTTTAAAATTTCTACGAGCCACCCAATTGCCATTCCACGCAGCCTCACTAAACACACTGCTTACCGGTTCCGCCCCTTCATAATGAAAATACGTAGCAGCAATATCGCGCTTACGCTGAACAGCCCTTGGAGAGACGGTTGCAACACCACCGGCGGAGGGATAGGTCTCATGATAAGCAACCGAAATATCATCGCTAATATTGCGAAGGGCAGCCCGCGCAAATCGGGCCGAGTAAATATGATCCGGATGTTCAATGTAGGGAACTGTATCAGGATTCAAGGCATACACTTTCGTTGCGCCCAGCTCCTCAATAAGCTTCACCAATACCCTGATAATTGTAGCTTTACTATAAAGATTCACTGGACCCGAGGCTTCATCCAAATACGGCCAGCTAATCACTAGAGCGCCATTATCAAACATATTTGCCAAAGGAACGTCTCCACCTCTGACATGTCCACCTCGCACCCTTAAAAAAATCAACCTCAACCTTGAATTAGAGGTGGCCACTACACTCCTCAAATGTGCGGAACCGACTTCTATGATAGAGGTCTCCCACCCCGTACTGACTCCAAGCATCCTTTCGTAGGCTTTTTCGGAGGCTTTTTCTCGATTTATTACATAGTCAAACCCCGCTCCAGAGCTTCCACCCACCATAAAAATAACCGTAACACAACCACCTCGGGTCAAGACCTCCGATATGCCAGGCTCAATAAAAAGTAGATCATCGTCCATGTGAGCGACGACACTGACAAGATGCTCACCAGAGCAAGTCGCACGATCTGGACTCAACACGCCGTATGGAAGTTTCAACGACTCACTTGCGAAAGCGGTGCCGTTCAATGCAAGTACCAGTATCGCCAAGGCAAATAAACCTTGGAAAAATACAAGCTTAAAACCATACTCTCGCCTGGTTTCCATACACTACCCGCCTATCAGTAGAGCCGCCATTATTTACAGACCGATAAAACAATCCCTTTACATCAGAACGATAAATTCAACCGGCGCAACTGAATCAAGTTCGAGTATTGTCACGGTCACCGCACCTTACTACTGTCAAAAATACCAGTTTGGACGAACGATCACTGAGTAAGGTGGGCGGATTCTACGAAAGGGAATATCAGGCTGGGCGAGGCACGGCTGTGATCACCTACGGCAGCGCAATACCGACTAGGGACGGTAGATGAAGCACTGGCGATTGTTTTTTCAAAGCAAAAAAAGATCGCAGCCTTCGGCAGCTCCTACAGGTGGTACCGCGTAGGAGCTGCCGAAGGCTGCGATCTTTTGATCTGTTCAGTTCTTGTGCACTTTGCTCATCAACTCCGCCTCAGCCTGGGTCAAGCCGCAGGACTGGGTCAGTTCGTCGACGCTGGCGCCCATCCCGACCAATCGTGCTGCCTGGGCAAACGACAGGCTGGTCGGGTCGCGCTGTTCCAGCTGAGCGAGTTTGTCCGGCAACGGCGCAACGATCGCCCGCAGTTCATGCAGGTCTTCGCCCATGCGCACGTTGCCGTTCTGGTAGTTGTCAACGCGTTTGCCCAGGTCCTTGATGCGCTGGTCGCGCTGCGCATCGCCCTGGGCCTGTTGCGCGGCGATCTGCTTCTGGGCGCGAATGTAGGCCAGAAACATCGCCAGCGTGCCTGCCCAGAACAGGAACAGGACAATGACCGCAACCTCGAGAATCAATCAGATACTCTCCAGTTCCGACCATTCTTCTTCGCTCATCATCTTGTCCAGCTCGACCAGGATGAGCAATTCGTTGTTCTTGTTGCACACGCCTTGAATGAACTTGGCGGACTCTTCGTTACCCACGTTCGGCGCGGTTTCGATTTCCGACTGACGCAGGTAAACCACTTCGGCCACGCTGTCGACCATGATCCCGACAACCTGCTTGTCGGCTTCGATGATGACGATACGGGTGTTGTCGCTGATCTCGGCATTCATCAGGCCGAAGCGCTGACGGGTGTCGATCACGGTGACGACGTTGCCGCGCAAGTTGATGATGCCCAGCACGTAGCTCGGGGCACCCGGGACCGGGGCGATTTCGGTGTAGCGCAGGACTTCCTGGACGCGCATCACGTTGATGCCGTAGGTCTCGTTGTCCAGCTTGAAGGTGACCCATTGCAGGATCGGATCTTCGGAACCTTTTGCCGCCGTTGCCTTGTCATTCATACCCTGCCCCCTCAAGAAACCGCCCTGGCGGTGTGTGTTCCGTGCAACGCCATCGAGTGACGTCGCCTGTTGTTTATTTGATGTTTGTCGGTTTGTGGTTCGGCTTGCTGCCGGACATGTGCTTTGCCCCGCCACTGGCGATCAACTCGGCCAACGAGGCGACGTCGAGCAAGGCGCACATGTGTTCAATCACCGTGCCGGCGAGCCATGGCCGCTGACCTCGATGACTTCTCCATTTGATTTCATTCGGGTCCAGTCGCAACGAGCGACTGACCTGATGCACCGCCAGGCCCCATTCATAGCCCTGGACCGAAATCACGTATTGCAGGCCCTGCTTGAAATCGTCGCGGTAACGGTCTGGCATGACCCAACGCGCGGTATCGAGCACCTTGAGGTTGCCGGCCTGGCTCGGCAGGATGCCCAGAAACCATTCCGGCTGGCCGAACAACGGCGTCAGCTCGTGACCGGCCAGGGAGTAGATCGACCCCAGGCATACCAGCGGCACCGCCAGGGTCAAGCCGGCGACATCGAACAGCAGGCATTCGAAAGGCTCGGCGGCCCAGGACGGACGACCCTCGGTGTCCACCGGTGGCGGCGTATTGCTCGGTGGCAGATGCACTTCGACGACGGGCGATACCAGGGTTTGCGGCACTTCGACAGCGGCTGGCTGCGCTTCAACAGGCGGCGGTGACAAGGCTTGCAGCAGCGGAGCGATGGTCGAAACGGACGCCAAGACCGGCGCCGGGGCTTCGATCACCGGCGCCTTGAACACTGGCGCTACGGATGCCGGCACCGGCGCGGCCGCCGCGGCATCACGGGCCTGCTCTTCGAGCACCGCTGCCTGGAACTCGTCCAGCACTGCTTCGGTGGCGATCTCCTCGGCCACTGCCTCTATCGGCAGCGTCAATTCTTCGGTCACGTCCTGCAGCAAGCTGTCCAGGTAGGACTGCAATGCCAGTTGCGGGCGCGAAGTGGTCTTCAATGGCCGGTTCATGAACGCTCACCTGTAGGGGCGACGGTGCGACGATTCGCTTTGCTCGCGATGAACCTGAGAGCGCCACGGGGTGCCAGGTTTCCCGCGTCATCGTTGACGACCATCGCGAGCAGGCTCGCTCCTACAGGGATCGAGGTCAAGTCAGGCCACCTGCGCAACAAGTTGCGCCGCCAGCAGATGCTTGAGCAACGCACGGTAAGCGAGAACGCCACGACTCTTGCCGTCGAACTGCGAAGGCGTCAGCCCGGCACGGCTGGCATCGCGCAGGCGCGTGTCCACCGGGATGTAGCCTTGCCAGATTTCGTCTGGGAATTTGTCGCGCAGCACGCGCAAGGTGCCGAGGGACGCCTGCGTGCGGCGGTCAAACAGGGTCGGCACGATGGTGAATGGCAATGCCTGTTTGCGCGAGCGGTTGATCATCGCCAGGGTGTTGACCATGCGCTCGAGGCCCTTGACCGCGAGGTGTTCGGTCTGCACCGGGATCACCAGTTGCTGGCTTGCCGCCAAGGCATTGACCATCAGCACGCCGAGCAAGGGCGGGCTGTCGATCACGGCGTAATCGAAGTCCTGCCACAGTTGCGCCAGGCTCTTGGCAATCACCAGGCCCAAACCACTCTGCCCTGGCGACTGGCGCTCGAGGGTGGCCAGCGCGGTGCTGGACGGCAACAGGGAAATGCGTTCGTCGCTGGTTGACAGCAACAGTTGACCCGGCAGGCCTTGCGGCACGTTGCCCTTGTGCAGGAACAGATCGTAGTTGCTGTGTTCCAGGCTGTCGGGGTCGTAGCCGAAGTAGCTGGTCATGGAGCCGTGAGGGTCGAGATCGACCACGACCACGCGCTTGCCCGCCTCGGCCAGCAACCCGGCTAAAGCGATGGAGGAAGTGGTTTTACCGACACCACCCTTTTGATTGGCGACTGCCCAGACTCTCATTCGGATTGTTCCTCCCGGCCGCACGGATCGACCGAGAAATAGCTCAACGTGTTAATGCGGGTGACGGAGAATTGACGGCGTTCTCTCGTACCGGCGACTTGACCGGGGTCGGTGCAGTTTGTGTGCCAGCACGCTTCAATGCGGCATCCGGTTGCGCATGAGCGGTTCCGGTACCGGTCAGGCTGCGGCGAACATCGAGGTTGCGCGACACCACCAGCACCACGCGACGGTTGCGTGCGCGGCCTTCGGCGGTGGCGTTGTTGGCCACCGGCTGAAACTCGCCGTAGCCCACCGACGCCAGGCGACCGGGGTTCACCCCCTGCATCGCCAGCATGCGCACGATGCTGGCCGAGCGCGCCGAGGACAGCTCCCAGTTGGTCGGGTACTGCGCAGTGCGGATCGGTTGATCGTCGGTGAAACCTTCGACATGGATCGGGTTGTCGAACGGCTTCAGGATCGCCGCGACCTTGTCGATGATGTTGAACGCGATATCGCTGGGCATGGCATCACCGCTGCCGAACAACAGGCTGGAATTGAGCTCGATCTCGACCCACAGCTCATTGCCGCGCACGGTCATCTGGTTGGAGCTGATCAGGTCACCGAACGCCGCGCTGATGTCATCGGCGATGCTCTTGAGCGGATCGCTGGCGCCGGAGACACCAGCATCGACCTGATCACTGTCCTTGACCAGCGGCTTGGCCGGGGTCACGGTCTTCGGCCGCTCGTCACCGATGGGGATCGGCTTGAGCGCGCGATCGGAATCGGTGAAGACCCCGATCAGGGCTTCGGAAATGACCTTGTACTTGCCTTCGTTGATCGAAGAGATGGAGTACATCACCACGAAAAAGGCGAACAGCAAGGTAATGAAGTCGGCATAGGAAACCAGCCAACGTTCATGGTTTACATGCTCTTCATGTTGGCGGCGACGTGCCATGAGCCTAGTCCCTTAATCCATGAAGCCCTGAAGCTTCAACTCGATGGAGCGAGGGTTTTCACCTTCGGCAATCGACAGCAGTCCTTCCAGCAACATTTCGCGATAACGCGACTGGCGCAGCGCGATGGCTTTGAGTTTGGCGGCAATCGGCAGCAGCACCAGGTTGGCACTGGCCACGCCGTAGATGGTGGCGACGAAGGCCACGGCGATGCCGTTACCCAGTTGCGACGGATCACCCAGGTTGCCCATGACGTGAATCAGGCCCATCACCGCACCGATGATGCCGATGGTCGGCGCATAACCGCCCATGCTTTCGAAGACCTTGGCCGCTTCGATATCGCGGCTTTCCTGGGTGTAGAAATCCACTTCCAGAATGCTGCGGATCGCTTCCGGCTCCGCGCCGTCGACCAGCAGTTGCAGGCCTTTGCGGGCGTAATTGTCAGGTTCGGCGTCAGCGATGCCTTCAAGACCCAGCAGGCCTTCCTTGCGGGCGGTCAGGCTCCAGTTCACCACGCGATCGATGCCACCGGCCAGGTCGACGCGAGGCGGGAACAGGATCCAGGCGAGGATCTGCATGGCGCGCTTGAAGGCGCTCATCGGTGATTGCAGCAGCGCCGCGCCAATGGTCCCGCCAAGCACGATCAACGCTGCCGGGCCGTTGGCCAGGGCGCCCAAGTGACCGCCTTCAAGGTAATTGCCGCCGATGATGGCGACAAAAGCCATGATGATGCCGATCAGGCTTAGAACATCCATCAGATGCACGCCTCGACCAAGTGCTTGCCAATGTCGTCGAGGCTGTACACCGCGTCGGCGAGTTCAGCTTTTACAATGGCCATCGGCATGCCATAGATCACGCAACTGGCTTCGTCCTGCGCCCAGATCGAACTGCCGCCCTGCTTGAGCAGGCGCGCGCCTTCCCGGCCATCGGCGCCCATGCCGGTCAGGACGACCGCCAGAACTTTGTCACCGTAGGACTTGGCTGCCGAACCGAAGGTGATGTCCACGCACGGTTTGTAGTTGAGGCGCTCGTCACCCGGGAGGATTTTCACCGCGCCGCGACCGTCGATCATCATCTGCTTGCCACCCGGTGCCAGCAGCGCCAGGCCCGGACGCAGGATGTCGCCATCCTCGGCTTCCTTGACGCTGATGCGGCAGAGCTTGTCCAGGCGCTCGGCGAAGGCCTTGGTGAAGGCGGCCGGCATGTGTTGAACCAGCACGATCGGGGCCGGGAAATTGGCCGGTAATTGGGTCAACACCCGTTGCAGGGCAACCGGGCCGCCGGTGGACGTACCGATGGCCACCAGTTTGTAGGCCTTGCGTTTTGGCGCGGGCGACGACGCAGCGGGGGCATGCGTACGCACCGGGATCGGTGCCGGTGCCGGACGCGCGGGCGCGCTGCTGGCAAAACTCCCCACGCTGGAAGGCGCAGGCGTCGGGGCTGGTGCAGCGACAGGCGCCGGAGCGCTGTAGTGACTGACTCGACGATTACTGCGCGAGATGCTGAGAATCTTCTCGCACAGCAGTTGCTTGACCTTCTCGGGGTTGCGCGAGATGTCTTCGAAATTCTTCGGCAGGAAGTCCACCGCACCGGCATCCAGCGCATCGAGGGTGACCCGGGCGCCTTCATGGGTCAGCGAGGAGAACATCAGGACCGGGGTCGGGCAGCGTTGCATGATGTGTCGCACGGCGGTGATACCGTCCATCATCGGCATCTCGTAGTCCATGGTGATCACGTCGGGTTTGAGGGCCAGCGCCTGATCGATCGCCTCTTTGCCGTTGGTCGCCGTGCCGACGACCTGGATATTCGAATCCGCTGAAAGAATTTCCGAGACGCGGCGGCGAAAAAACCCCGAATCGTCCACCACCAGGACTTTGACTGCCATAAACACTCCATTAGATGGAGCGAGGCCAGGCGCCCCGCTCCACCAGAATCAAATACGCCGTGTGGCGTAACGCTTGAGCATGCTCGGAACATCGAGAATCAGCGCGATGCGGCCGTCACCGGTGATGGTGGCGCCGGACATGCCCGGCGTTCCCTGGAGCATTTTGCCCAATGGCTTGATGACCACTTCTTCCTGGCCCACCAGTTGATCGACGACAAAGCCGATCCGCTGCGTGCCCACCGAAAGGATCACCACATGGCCCTCGCGCTGCTCTTCGTGAGCGGCGGAGCTGACCAGCCAGCGTTTGAGGTAGAACAATGGCAGCGCCTTGTCCCGCACGATCACCACTTCCTGGCCGTCCACGACGTTGGTGGTCGACAGGTCGAGGTGGAAAATTTCGTTGACGTTCACCAGCGGGAACGCGAACGCCTGGTTGCCGAGCATGACCATCAGCGTCGGCATGATCGCCAGGGTCAGCGGCACCTTGATGACGATCTTGGAACCCTGGCCCTTGGCCGAGTAGATGTTGATCGAACCGTTGAGCTGGGAAATCTTGGTTTTCACCACATCCATGCCCACACCGCGACCCGACACGTCGGAGATCTCGGTCTTGGTCGAGAAACCCGGGGCGAAGATCAGGTTGTAGCATTCCGTGTCGCTCAGTCGATCGGCCGCATCCTTGTCCATCACGCCGCGTTTCACCGCGATGGAACGCAGGACATTCGGGTCCATGCCTTTACCGTCATCGGAGATCGACAGCAGGATGTGATCGCCTTCCTGCTCGGCCGCCAGGATCACCTTGCCGCTACGGGCCTTGCCCGAGGCTTCGCGCTCTTCCGGCGACTCGATGCCGTGGTCGACCGCGTTGCGCACCAAGTGGACCAGCGGATCGGCCAGGGCCTCGACGAGGTTCTTGTCGAGGTCGGTTTCTTCGCCGACCAGTTCCAGGTTGATCTCTTTCTTGAGCTGGCGAGCCAGGTCACGAACCAGGCGCGGGAAGCGCCCGAAGACTTTCTTGATCGGTTGCATCCGGGTCTTCATGACCGCGGTTTGCAGGTCGGCGGTGACCACGTCGAGGTTCGACACGGCCTTGGACATGGCTTCGTCGCCACTGTTCAGACCCAGGCGGACCAGGCGGTTACGCACCAGCACCAGCTCGCCGACCATGTTCATGATCTCGTCCAGACGCGCGGTATCGACGCGTACGGTGGTCTCGGCTTCGCTCACCGGTTTTTCCGCCGGTGGCGCGGCCGGAGCGCGGGCGGCAGCCGGTGCAGCAACTGCCGGGGCTTCGGCTTTTGGCTCGGTGGCCTTGGCCACAGGTTTCGGCGCCGCCTTGGCTGCCGGTGCCGCAACCGCAGCGTTCGAACCGTTGGCCGCTGTCGCGGTGCCGACTTCGCTGAACTTGCCTTTGCCGTGCAATTCGTCGAGCAGCGCTTCGAACTCGTGATCGGAAATCAGATCGCTGCCAGCCGCCGCCGCGCTTGGGGCCGCAGGTGCAGGCACCGAAGCAATGGCCGACTCCAGTGCCTCGACAGCAAAGTTGCCCTTGCCATGCAACTGGTCGAGCAGTGCTTCAAATTCGTCGTCAGTAATATCGGAACTGTCACCCGGCGCTTTCGGTGCTTCTGGCGCAGCCGGAGCCGGCGCAATCGCATCGACGGCAAACTGGCCTTTACCGTGCAACTGATCGAGCAACGACTCGAACTCGGCATCAGTGATTTCGTCGCTGGCAGCCGCATCGCTTGCGGGTGCCTCGCTTGCAGGTGCGTGGGCAACCGCCGGCGCCTCGGCCTGTGCCTTGACGGCATTGAGCGAGTCCAGCAATTGCTCGAATTCGTTATCGGTAATATCGCCTGAATCGGCTTCAGCCACCGGCGCTTCAACCACGGCGGCAACAGGCGCAGCAACCACTTCGTCAGCCGATTGCGGCTCC
>NZ_AKJO01000187.1:0-6943 GCF_000282295.1 Pseudomonas sp. GM33 | reverse complement strand
GGCAAAACTTGACCAGAACAGCCTGCTCGCGAAAAACCAGAGAACACCGCGGGGCACCTGCCAGCCAGCGTTTTCGTTGACGACCATCGCGAGCGGGCTCGCTCCTACAGGGTTTGTGTTTTCGCCCGCGGCCAATGCCCTCTGTAGGAGCGAGCCTGCTCGCGATAAACCGGAGAACACCGCGGGGTACCTGCCAGCCCGCGTTTTCGTTGACGACCATCGCGAGCGAGCTCGCTCCTACAGTTACGGTGTGTTCAGTATCTGATCAAGGGTTCACCTGATACCCCTTGCCCTGCAAACAGCTGGTGTAAGCCGACGTGGTGTTCGCCTGGGTGGTTTTCGATTGCTCCCGGCGTTCCTGGCGCTGACGTGACGCACCGACTACGGCGCCGGCCGCCGCCGTCTCCTTGGCGCGGTTCTGGCGATAGTCCTGTTTCCTGTCATCGTCGACACGATCATAAACCTCGTCATGTTGATTGCCGCGCACCTGGGCCCCAACCGCGCCAGCGGCAGCCCCGGCAGCGGCGCCCTTGACCCGCCCACCGGAAGGCGTGGAAGCCGTCGAGGCGCTTTGGCTGGCGGCGATGCTGTTGCATTCGTTGATGTCGGCCTGGGTTTGTTGCGAGCTTTGCCCTTTCATCGGCACTACCGTTTGCGCCCATCCCGGGGCGCTCAAAACCGACAAGGCGAGACACAGACTGATAGGTGACAGTTTTTTCATGATGACCTCCGGATGAACCTGGTTCACCCCCAACAGGAGTTTAGATCAGCCCCCATCAGCCACCCGGTTACTGACCGGCGGTGGGCTCGATCTCCAGCCGGTCGTCGACCCAACGCGCCGGCATCATCATTTTTGTCAGGCGCCAATCCCCCGAAGGGGCATGAGGCCGAAAGCAAGGTAAGACGTGTATTCAGAACAATGGCGCGGGGGATTCGAATGCAATGAAGATCAAACTGTGGGAGCGGGCTTGCTCGCGAAGGCGGAGGGTCAGCCGACATCAATGTTGACTGTGCCACCGTATTCGTCGGATCGCCGCCCGGAGCAAGCCCGCTCCCACAGGGTTAGCGGTGTTGATCAGGCCTTGGTGGCCAGCGGATAGAGCTTGTCATCGAACTGCGACAGCTTCGGGAATACCAACGGCTGATCATCACTCAGGTGTTGCAGGCGCTGGCCGTAATCAACCAGAAATTGCTGGCGCGCATCTTCACTGATATACGGCACATGCCAGGCCACGAAGGGTTCCAGCACGTCAAAACCGACATAAGCCAGAGTGCCGCGCAGGATCGGCCGCAGCATGTCCTCCAACGGACCGTGGATCGCGCCCTCACCGAACATGTGTTCACGGCCACCCAGGGTCACGGTCACCAGCGCTTTCTTGCCGGCCAACCCACCCTGATCGTAGAAACGCTTGCCGCCATAGCAGATGCCGGACACCAGCACCCGATCAATCCAGCCCTTGAGCATGGCCGGGGTGGAGAACCAGAAGATCGGGAAGTTGAGGATCAGCAGGTCGGCCCACAGCAGTTTGTCCAGCTCGGCCTGGATGTCCGGCGCCAGCGACTGGCTCTTCACGCCCAGGCGTTGTTCCAGGGCATAGACCAGGTACTCGGGGTTTTCCCGATTCGAGAAGTCGGCGTCGCTGGCCACCGGGTTCCAGTTCATTTTGTACAGGTCGCTGACCTGCACTTCGTGGCCCTGAGCTTCGAGCGTGGCGACGGCCTGGTCACGCAGGGCGGCGGTGAAGGATTGCGGCTCCGGGTGAGCGTGGACGATCAGTACTTTCATGGTGGTTCCTTAGACTTTTTCCAGCGTATCGGTTGAAGGTGTGCAAGCGCGCGTGGCCAGCAAGCGGTCGAGCCAGTCGGGGTCCATTTGCGGTTCGGAAGAAAACAGCAGCCCGGTGTAGTCCTGATGCGGCGGGGTGAAGATCTGGCTGCGCGAGCCGTGGTCCACCACCCTGCCCCGTTGCATCACCAATACCTCATCGGCAATCGCCCGAACAGTGGCGACGTCATGGGTGATGAACAGATAGGCGACACCCAGTTGTTGCTGGATGCGGTTAAGCAATTTCAGTACGCCTTCGGCGACCAGTTGGTCGAGGGCCGAGGTCACTTCGTCGCAGATGATCAGTTGCGGATCGGCCGCCAGGGCCCTGGCGATGCAGATGCGTTGTTTCTGCCCGCCCGACAGTTCCCGGGGTTGACGCTCCATGAAGGTCGCCGGGTCGAGCTCGATCATCTCCAGCAGTTCAGCGACCCGGGCGCGCATGGCCTTGCCCTTGAGACCCAGATAAAACGTCAATGGCCGACCAATGATATCGACGATGCGCTGACGCGGGTTCAGCGCCGTGTCGGGGATCTGATAGATCATCTGGATGCGCCGCAGTTGCTCCTTGCTGCGCTGGCGAAAGTCCCCGGGCAATGGCTGGCCGTCGTACAGCACCTCGCCATAGGTCGGCGGCAGCAAGCCGGTGATCAGCCGCGCCGTGGAGCTCTTGCCGCTACCGGATTCGCCGATCACCGCCAGGGTCTGGCCGCGATACAGCTTCAACGATACGTCGTGCAGCACCGGTTGCCGGCCGTAACTGGCAAAGCTGTTGCGCAGTTCCAGCAGCGGTTGTTCCTGTTGCGGGCTGGCCTTGGGCTCGGTGCGGAAACTGCGCACCGCCCACAGTGACTTGGTGTAGTCCTCCTGCGGGTCGCCGAGCATCTTGCGGGTCTCGGCCTCTTCCACCAGTTTGCCGTGGCGCAGCACCATGATGCGGTCGGCCATCTGCGCGACCACCGCCAGGTCGTGGCTGATGTAGATCGCCGCGCTGCCATAGGTCGCCACGGCGTCGCGAATGGCGGCGAGGACTTCGATCTGGGTGGTGACGTCCAGCGCCGTGGTCGGTTCGTCGAAGATGATCAGGTCCGGGTGACAAGCCATGGCCATCGCGGTCATGACCCGCTGCAACTGGCCGCCGGAGACCTGATGCGGATAGCGCTGGCCGATGGTTTCGGGGTTGGGCAGGCGCAGCACCCGATACAGTTCCACTGCCTCGCGCATGGCCTGGTCGCGACTCATACCGCCGTTTTTCACAGCGGTTTCTACGTGCTGGTCGATCAGTCGATGGGCTGGGTTGAACGAGGCCGCCGCGCTCTGTGCCACATAGGCAATACGCAGCCCCCGCAGTTTGCGCAGGGCTTCGGGTTTGGCCTTGAGCAGGTCGATGCCGTCGAAGTGCACCGAGCCGCCGGTGATTCGGCAGCCGTCGCGGGTATAGCCCATGGCCGACAGGCCGAGGGTCGACTTGCCCGCGCCGGACTCGCCGATCAGCCCCAGCACTTCGCCCCGTTGCAGGGTCAGGTCGATGCCCTTGATCAGCGGATGCCAGGCGTCTTCGTAATGGCCTTCGATGTGCAGGTCGCGGATTTCCAGCAAAGGTTTTGTGGTCGTCATGTTCAGCATTCCTTGAGGCCGCTGGATTTGTGCAGCATCCAGTCGACGACGAAGTTGACGCTGACCGTGATCAAGGCCACGGCCAGGGCGGGCAGCAACGGACTGATGTCGCCGAAGGTGATCAGCACGGCGTTGTCGCGCACCATACTGCCCCAGTCGGCGGTAGGCGGTTGAATGCCCAGGCCGAGGAACGACAAGGCACTGATGAACAGGAACACGAAGCAGAAGCGCAGGCCGAACTCGGCAATCAGCGGCGCCGCGGCGTTCGGCAGCACCTCGCGGGTCACCAGCCAGCACAGGCCTTCACCGCGCAGGCGCGCGGCTTCGACGAAGTCCTGTACCACCACGTTCATGGCCACCGCGCGCGACAGGCGAAACACCCGGGTCGCATCCAGCAGCGCAATCACCAGCACCAGCGACGTCGCCGTGGTACCGACCACGCTGAGGATCAGCAAGGCGAAGATCAGTTGCGGAATGGCCATGAGGATGTCCACCACCCGCGACAATCCCTGATCGACCCAGCCGCCCTTGATCGCCGCGATCAAGCCGCAGGACCCACCGAGCAAAAACGCCAGCACCGTGGTGAGGAAGGCAATGCCCAGGGTATTGCGCGCGCCATAGACCAGGCGGCTGAACATGTCGCGCCCCAGGTTGTCGGTGCCCAACAGGAACTGCCCGCCCCACGGCTCAAAGCCCCCGCCCACCACCTGGGTTTCGCCGAACGGCGCCAGTACCGGCGCAAACACCGCCACCAGCACGTAAAGCAGGATCATCAACAAACCGAACTGGGCGCTCAGGGGCGCCCGCCACACGTGTTTTAACAGGCTCATGGTCTACCCCTTCGGATGCATCAGGCGTGGGTTGCTGGCGATCGACAGCACATCAGCGCTGGTGTTGAGCAGGATGTAGGTCGCGGCGAAGATCAGGCTGCAGGCCTGCACCACCGGAATGTCGCGCTTGGCCACCGAGTCCACCAGCAACTGGCCGAGCCCCGGATAGACAAACACCACTTCGACCACCACCACGCCGACCACCAGGTACGCGAGGTTCAACGCCACCACGTTGACGATGGGCGCCAGGGCATTGGGCAAGGCATGCCGGAAGATGATCCGCGACTGGCTGATGCCCTTGAGCCGGGCCATTTCGATGTAGGGGCTGGCCAGCAGGTTGATCAACGAGGCGCGGGTCATGCGCATCATCTGCGCGATCACCACCAGGCTCAGGGTCGCCACCGGCAACACCGAGCGTTCCAGAATCGTGCCCAACGAAGCGTCCGGCGCCAGGTTGGAAATGCTCGGGAACCAGTTGAGCTTCACCGCGAACACCAGGATCAGGATGTAGGCAACGAAGAACTCGGGGAACGACACCGCGCTCAGGGCCGAGGTGTTGAGCAAGCGGTCGAACCAGCTGTTGCGGTACAGCGCGGCGAGCATCCCCAGACACAATGCCAGCGGCACCGACACCAGGGCCGCCAGCAAGGCGAGGCTGAAGGTGTTGCCCAGGCGCGAGCCGACCAGTTCGGCGATGGGTCGCTGGTTGGCCAGCGATACGCCAAGGTCACCGTGCAACAGCTGCCAGATCCAGTGGCCGAAACGGCTCAACGGCGGCAAGTCCAGCCCAAGTTGCGCCCGGTAGGCCGCCACGGTTTCCGGGGTGGCTGACTGGCCGAGCATGGCCTGGGCGATGTCGCCTGGGAGCATGCCGACGGCCAGGAAGATGATCACTGAGACGGCGAACAGGGACAGCAGGCCTAAGGCGAGGCGCTGTCCCAACAGCTTGAAAATACTTCTCATCGTGCAGTTCCTTGAAGTGGGCACGCTTGCATAATCCTGAAAATTTCTACTGTGGGAACACGACCCCCTGTGGGAGCGAGCTTGCTCGCGATAGCGGACTGTCAGCCAACATTGATGTTGAATGTGTTGCCGTCATCGCGAGCAAGCTCGCTCCCACAGTTGATCTCCACGGTTCAACTTTCCGGTTTATGCCTGCCACCAGCGCTCGATCACCCGCAGGCCATCCAGTTCACCGTAGGGCGCCGTCTGGCCGCCATGAACGACCTTGTTGGAACGCGCCGCTACGGAACTGGCGAACAGCGGCACGATCGCCCCGCCCTCGTCCCGGCACAGCGCCTGCATTTCGTTGTACATCTCGCGGCGCAGCGGGTCGTTCATTTCGCCGCGAGCGGCGTTGAGCAGTTGATTGAAGCGCGGGTTGTCCCAGTGGGTTTCGTTCCAGGCCGCGCCCTTGGCGTAGCCGATGCTGAACATGCGGTCGGCGGTCAGGCTGCTGTACCAGAACGAGGTGGTGAAGGGTTGCTTCATCCACACGTTGGAGAAGAAGCCATCGGCCGGCTCGCGCACCACGTCGATGTCGATCCCGGCAGCGCGGGCCTGCTCCTTGAACAGCACCGAGGCGTCCACGGCGCCGGTGTAGGCCGCGTCGGAGGCTTGCAGACGGACCTTGAGCGAATCCAGACCGGCCTTCTTCAGGTAGAAGCGCGATTTGTCCGGATCGTAGGTGCGTTGCTCCAGCGCAGTGTTGATGAAGCGGCTGCCGGGCTGGATCGGGTGGTCGTTGCCCACCAGGCCATAGCCGTGCAGCACCGAAGCCAGCAGGGTTTCGCGGTTGATCGCGTGCTTCATCGCCAGGCGCACGTCGTTGTTCAGGAAGACCTGGCTGTCGGTGAGCATCGGGAAGGTGTAGTGCTGGGCGCCTTTGGTTTCTTCGATGACCAGGTTCGGGTTGCGCTTGAGCAGCGCGACGGTTTTCAGGTCGACCTTGTTGATCACATCCACTTGCCCGGTGACCAGCGCATTGACCCGTGCCGCGCCGTCGGAGATCGCGATCAACTCGGCGCTGGCGAAGTGCGCGCGCCCCGGTTTCCAGTAATCGGGGCTGCGCTCCAGGGTCATGCGCACGCCCGGCTCGAAGTCCTTGAGGCGATAGCCACCGGTGCCAGCGCCGGCCTGCCAGTCTGCCGCGCCGTCCTTGCTCGGCATGATCGCCAAGTGGTAATCGGCAACCACGTAAGAGAAATCAGCGTTGCCCGAGTGCAGTTCGAACACCACGCTGTCGCTGCCATTGGCACTGACTTTGGCCACGTCACCCAGCACGGTCTTGGCTGCCGAGGTGGATTTTTCGCCGAGGTGATGCTGGATCGACGCCACCACGTCATCGGCGGTCAGGGTCTTGCCGTTGTGGAAGGTCACGCCCTGACGAATCTTGAACGTCCAGACACGCGCGTCCGGGGTCGAGGTCCAGCTTTCGGTCAGTTCGGGGATGGCGCTGCCGTCGACGGCAATTTCGGTCAGGGTGTTATAGACCGCCGAGAAGCCGACGAAGGTGAAGGTGTCGGACCAGGAACCCGGATCTTTCGAGTCCGTGGTGCTGCCGCCCGCCAGGCCCAGACGCAACACGCCACCCGGTTTTGGCGTGGCCTCCCCGGCAAGGGCGCCAAACGGCAGCCCCATGGAGAACGCCCCGGCCACCGCCGCGGCTGGC
>NZ_AKJO01000186.1:0-40877 GCF_000282295.1 Pseudomonas sp. GM33 | reverse complement strand
TTGCCTTCGTCGAAGGGCATCCGCGCCGGCGTATGAACGGCATTCCGGTGGTATTGCAAGGCCATCTCCTGGCCTGCGGTTGTCATGCCGTGGCGAGTACTGCTCAGAATGTGCAGGTGGTTTAGACCGAAACTCCGGGCTGTTTCATTGTTGCAGGGCCGCTGGTGGCTCGCAGCGTGAAGCCCGGTCTCATGAGCCTAATGCTGCTCACTTAAGGACAAACACCGTATCTGTGGCGAGGGAGCTTGTCGGATCGCCGCACCGTCCCGCTGGGGCGCGAAGCGGCCCCTTCTTTTCCCTAAAGAGCAGGGGACTGCTGCGCAGTCCAGCGGGAGCAAGCTCCCTCGCCACAGGTTATTTATTGCTCGCTCTATCTCTTAAGTGAAC
Organism: Pseudomonas sp. GM33; assembly: GCF_000282295.1. Classification (NCBI taxonomy): domain Bacteria; kingdom Pseudomonadati; phylum Pseudomonadota; class Gammaproteobacteria; order Pseudomonadales; family Pseudomonadaceae; genus Pseudomonas; species Pseudomonas sp. GM33. Next base: position 40,490 of record NZ_AKJO01000186.1, on the reverse strand, counting down.
AGCATTAGGCCTCATGAGCAGGCTGATGATCTATCCTGTGCCTCCCCCCGATTTCACCCCGGAGACACCTGTGCCCGCCCTCACCGCCCGCGAGGTTTACCAGCCGTTGCGCGATGCCGCCCAGGGCATTCGTACATTCAAGCGTATCGATGAATATTGCACGTCGAACCTTGTACAGGTCGACATCGACGGCTGGCGCCTGTTGCTCGATGTCGACGCCGGCCACTTGCGCCACTGCCTGCACGGCCAATGCCCCGATGGCCGCGAGTATGTGTTCGACAACGGACAGCGCTTCGGCACCGACCCGGTGAGTTTGCTCAGCACCTGGGAACTGGCGCAGATTGAGCGGCTGCTGGCCTGAATCATTCGCAACCTGTCGTTCCCTGGCCGCACTTGTGATACACAAGCCGGAGTGATTTCTGCGTCAAAGGAGATTCTGTCCATGCCCCGTTCCCCACGTCTTTCGCACTGGCTGGCCTGCACCCTGCTCGGTTTGTTCGCTGGCGGTGCCCAGGCCGGCACGACGCCCCCGGCACCCGATGCCCTGCAACCCTTGCTGGCGACCATGAACGAGCGCTTGAACATCAGTGAGCTGGTGGCGCTGACCAAGTGGGACAGCGGCAAACCGGTCCAGGACAATGCCCGGGAAGCGCAAGTCATCGCCAACGCGCGCAAGCAGGCGGACCAGCGCAAGCTCGACCCCGACGATATCGCCGACTTGATCGCTGCCCAGATCGAAGCCAGCAAACTGGTGCAATACGGCCGGCTCGCGCAATGGCAAGCGGCGCACAAGGCACCGGACACGCCACGGCCGGACCTCAACAACGACATCCGACCCAGACTCGACAAGCTGCAGAACCTGCTGCTCAATCAGTACGCCGCGTTCCTGCCCTACCGCAACGACCCGAACTGCCCGCAATGGCTGGCCACCGAACGCTCGGCGCTGATCAAGGATTACCTGCATGGGCAGGCAATGATTCGTGCGACCGGGGAGCTGTGTATTGCGGGGCGATAACGTCATATGAGCCGGGTTGAAACCCTCGCCAAAATTTTGCTCGGCCCATTGCTGCTGATGCAGGGCCTGTACACGCGACGGGTGACGCCGAGGCTGCCGGAGGCCGAAGGTGAACGCCAGGGCGAGGCCGGCAGCGGCGACGTTCTGCGCTTGTTGATTGTCGGCGACAGCGCCGCGGCGGGTGTGGGGGCGGCGACTCAAGGTGAGGCGCTCAGTGGTCGGTTGGTGGAGCGCCTGGCCGAGGATTACCGGGTGTCGTGGAAACTCTGGGCGCGCACCGGCCTGGATTCGCAAGGGTTGCTGGAGCTGCTCGAACAGCACGCCCCCGAGCCGTTTGATGTGGCGCTGTTGTCGATTGGCGTCAACGATGTCACCAGCTCGCTCCCCCTGGATCAGTGGCTCGCTCGGCAACAGCGATTGATGTCGCTGTTGTGCGACAGGTTCGAGGTGAGGCAGGTTGTGGTGTCGCCGCTTCCGCCGATGCATTTGTTCCCCGCCCTGCCACAGCCGCTGCGCTGGTTTCTGGGGTTCAGGGCAAGTCGTTTCAACGCACGGCTTGCGGATCTGGCCGCCGGCGTGGATCAATGCACGATGCTGACCACCCCGCTGGCGCCCGAACCGGGCTTGATGGCCAGCGACGGTTTTCATCCGGGGCCGATGCTTTATCGTCAATGGGCCGACGATGCCGCCAGGGTTATCGATCAACGCTTTCGCACCACAACAATAAAAACAGGAGTTGAAGATGTCTGAGCTGAACCTGAACCCCAATGTCGCCGCGTCCCTGAAGCAGTGGCACGCGATGATCGGCAACCGCGATTTGAGTGGCTTGCCCGAATTGCTCGATCCGCAGGCGGTGTTCCGTTCGCCGATGGCGCACACGCCGTATCCGGGGGCGCCGGTGGTGTCGATGATCCTCAACACGGTCATGACTGTGTTCGAGGATTTTGCCTATCACCGCGAGTTGGCGACGGCGGATGGCTTGAACGTGATTCTCGAATTCAGCGCCAGGGTCGGCGAGAAAGAGCTCAAGGGCATCGACATGATCCGCTTCAACGAACAGGGCAGGATTGTCGAGTTTGAGGTGATGGTGCGGCCGCTGAGTGGCTTGCAGGCGTTGGGTGAGGAAATGGGGCGGCGCCTGGGTGCTTATCTGAAGGCCAGCAGGGCCTGATTTCCCGATCCCCCAAAACTCCTGTGGGAGCGAGCTTGCTCGCGATTGCGGTGGGTCAGTGAGCCAGATGTTGACTGACACTCCCTCATCGCGAGCAAGCTCGCTCCCACAGGTTTTGTGTACAGCCTGAAATCATCACACCATCGGCTGGTGACTGGTCACGCAGTGAATGCCGCCACCGCCTGCGGAGATCGCGTCGATGTCGAGTTGCACCACCTTGCGGTCCGGGTAGAGTTCGGACAGCAGGTCGAAGGCTTTGTCATCGGCTTCTTCGTCGCCGAACTGCGGCGCAATGATCGCGCCGTTGATCACGAAGTAGTTGATGTAGCCGGCGGCGAAGTCCTGGTTGTCCTTGCTGAACTGGCTGTTGCGCGGGTTGAGCGGTGGCGAAACGGTATGCACCTGCAATTTGCGGCCATCGGCATCCGTGGCGTTTTCCAGGATCTGCAGATGGGCGCGAGTGACCTTGTAGTCGTAGGACTCGGGGTCGTTGTCGAGGTTGGCAATCACCACCCCGGGTTTGACGAAGCGCGCATAGAAGTCGACATGGGCGTCGGTGATGTCCTTGCCCTTGATGCCCGGCAGCCAGATGATTTTGCGCAGGCCCAGGCGTTCCTTCAGTTCCGCTTCGACCTCGGCCTTGCTCCAGTCGGGGTTGCGATTGCGGTTGATCCAGCTGCTTTCGGTCATGATCCCGGTGCCGTGGCCGTCCACTTCGATGCCACCGCCCTCGCCCACCAGTTCGCTGCGCTGGTACTCGGCCTTGGCGTTTTGCGCGACCAGGGCGGCCAATTGCGCATCGTCCTCATGCTGCTGTTTGTTGCCCCAGCCGTTGAAGTTGAAGTCCACGGCGCCGAGGTTGCCGTTGTCATCGACGACAAAGTTGGCGCCGATGTCGCGCATCCAGATGTCGTCCAGTTCGGTGATCACGAAGGTCGTGTTGCGGCTGCCGCATTTGGCTTCGGCCAGGCGCCGTTCGCTCTGGCGACAGAACACCGTGACCGGCTCGTACTCGGCGATGCTGCGGGCGATCCGGCCAAGGGCGTCTTGCACGTGGGGCGTGAAGTCCTCCCAGATCATGGCCTGTGCCCCGAAGGCGATGAAGGCCCGCAGGTGTTTTTCACCTTCATCGGGCATGTACCCGTTGCCTTTGCCGGCCGCGCGCACCGGCAGAGCGGCAAAGCCCAATCCCATGGACGCCACCGCGCCCAGTCCGGCGATGACCGATACCTGCTTGATGAATGTTCGACGTGTCGGCATGTGTTTTCCTGAAATCCGGGGTTTGGCCGGCCCGTGGGCCGGCCGGTGATCAATTGACCGTAGCAGTCTTGAACTTGGTCCAGGTGCGCATGCGTGCCCGCATGTCGGCCTGGGGGATGTCCTTGCCGGGAATCAGCCGCGCGTAGGTGGCTTCATCGAGGTAGATGTCCGGGTTGTTGCGCATCGCGGCATCGACGTCCGGCCTTGCCTTGGCGTTGGAGGTCGGGTAGCCGGTGAAGTTGCTGATGGCCGCCATGTTTTGCGGGCGCATCACGAAGTTGATGAAAGCGTAGGCGTATTCCGGGTGCCGGGCGTCGACGGGAATGGCCATGGTGTCCATCCACACCGTGGTGCCTTCGCGGGGAATGCGGTAGTGGAAGGTGGTTTTCTTGCCGGCGCTGTCGGCCGTGCGCTGCGCCTGGGTCATGTCGCCGCTGTAGCCGAGGGACATGCACAGGTTGCCGTTGACCAGGTCGGTCACCGGTTGCGACTGGAATTTGCGCACGTACGGCCGCATCTTCATCAACAACTCACTGGCCGCCGCCAGGTCCGCCGGTTTGCCGCTGCGCGGGTCGCGGCCGAGGTAGTTGAGCACCACCGCCAGCACTTCGTCCGGCGAGTCGATCATCGAGATGCCACAATCGGCAAACTTCGCCGCCAGCTCCGGCTTGAACAGCATGTCCAGGCTGTTGACCGGTGCGTCCGGCGCACGCTGGGCGATCTGTTCGGCGTTGTAGGTCAGGCCGATGGTGCCCCAGGTGTAGGGGACCGTGGCTTTGGTCGAATGCTCATAGTGCGAGCGCAGCTTCTGCAACCCGGGTTCGACGTCGTTCAGGGCAGTGATTCTGGACTGATCCAGGGGTTGCAGGCTGCCGGCGCGCACCAGGCGTTCGGCCACGGTGTCACCGGGGAAGATCAGGTCGTAACCGCTGCCGCCGGCGAGCATCTTGGCTTCCAGGGTTTCACTGCCGTCCATGACGTCGTAGATCACCTTGATCCCGGTTTCGGCGGTGAACCTGCTCAGGGTGTCCTCGGCAAAATAGTCGGCCCAGTTGTACAGCCGCAGGGTTTTCTCCTCGGCATGCAGCGCAGGCACCGCACAGGTCAGCGCCAGCCCCATGGCCAGGCACAGCTTGTTGATCGTATTCATGTCACACCCCTTGGGTTGCCCAGCGTGAGTGGATCTGACGACCGTCCTGGGTCAGCAAGGCGCCGTACATGTCCGGACGGCGGTCGCGGTAGATGCCCCAGGTCAGGCGGTCTTCGCGCATGGCCGCCAGGTCCAGGGTGTGGACCAGCACGCCGGTGCTGTCGCGGTCGGCTTCGGCGAGCAACTTGCCCTTGTGATTGCAGATGAACGACGAGCCGTAGAAGCTCATTTGCAGGGTCGGGTCGGTGGTCGCCGCTTCCCGGCCGACACGGTTGGCGGCCACCACCGGCAGCAGGTTGGCGGCGGCGTGGCCGCGCATGGTCATCTGCCAGTGATCGCGGGAATCGAGCGTGGCGCAGCCAGGTTCCGAGCCGATGGCCGTGGGGAACAACAGCACTTCGGCGCCCATCAAGGCCAGGCAGCGGGCGGTCTCGGGGAACCACTGGTCCCAGCAGATACCCAGGCCAATGCGCCCGAACGCGGTGTCCCAGACCCGGAACCCGCTGTCGCCGGGGCTGAAGTATTCCTTCTCCTGATAGCCGATGGCGTTGGGAATATGGGTCTTGCGGTACACGCCCAACAGGCGCCCGTCGGCGTCGGCCACGCTCAACGAATTGAAGTAGGCATTGCCGGCCTTCTCGTACCAGCTCAGCGGCAGCACCACGCCCAACTCTTTGGCCAATGCGGCAAAGCGCTTGAGCACGTGGCTGTCGCGATACTCCTCGGCCAGGGCCAGGTGCTTGTGGTGTTGCTCGATGCAGAAGTACGGCGTGGCGAACAGCTCCTGCAACAGGATGACCTGCGCGCCCTTGGCCGCGGCCTCGCGGACCAGTTGCTCGGCCTGGTCGAGGTTGTGTTTCAGGTCCCAGGTGCAGGGCATCTGGGTAGTGGCGATGGTCAACAGTGTCATGGCATCAACCCCGCACCGGCCAGGCCGGCTGTTGCTGGGTGATGCAATGCACACCGCCGCCGCCATGGGCCAGATGGTTGATCCGCACCGGCACCACCTCACGACCGGGGAACGCCTGCGCCAGCACTTCGGCAGCGACCTTGTCGGCATCGATGCCGTAGGCCGGCATGATGACCGCGCCGTTGGCGATGTAGAAATTGGTGTAGGAGGCGCAGAACACTTCGGCCTCGGTGTCCACCGCATCGGTGGCTTCATAGAGCTCGATCAGCTCGAATTTTCGGCCTTGAGCGTCGGTGGCCAGTTCAAGGGCGCGACGGTTCTCCCGGGCGACTTCGGCGTACACCGATTGTTGGTCGTGGGTGGCGTCCACCAGCAACACGCCAGGGCGGGCAAAGGCGCACACGCCATCGACGTGGCCGTCGGTCATGTCACCGGTCACGTAGTCCGGATCGCCCGGCAGCCAGATGGTTTTCTTCACGCCCAACAGGCGGGTGAAGATCTCTTCGATCTCGGCCTTGGTCACACCCGGGTTGCGGTTAGGGTTGAGCAGCACCGACTCGGTGGTGATCAGCGTGCCCTCGCCGTCCACATGGATGGCGCCACCCTCGTTGCTCAGCGCAGTGCCAAAACACTCCAGTCCCAGATGGTTGAGCGCGCGGCGGGCCAGGCTTTCGTCCAGATCGTGGGCCGATTTGCCGCCCCAGGAATTGAAGCGCCAGCTCACACCGGCCAGGCCTTGCTGCGGGTGGCAGACGAAGCTCGGGCCGGAGTCGCGGCACCAGCTGTCGTTGACCGCCAGTTCGATCAACTCGATGTTCGGCCCGCACAAGGCTTTGGCGCTGGCGACGGCTGAAGGATCGACCACCAGTTTCACTGGCTCGAAACGGGCGATGGCGTTGGCCACCCGGGCGAAGTCTTCTTGAACCTGGGGCAGCGTCACCCGCCAGCCCGACTCCCACAGGGCCTTGTTGTGCGGCCAGACCATCCAGGTGGCGGCGTGGGTGACCCATTCGGCCGGCATCGTCCAACCGCTGTTTTGAATACCGTTCTGCTGCATGACAAGTACCTCTGAGTTAAGTCATTGTGTTCAATGAAAACGCCCTTGGCGGTCTTGGCATGCATGCTACGGCTGGAAAAACGGGCCAACAAACGATGGATTTTGCAGACATCTGATTAGAGGAGCTTATCGATATGCTCAAACACTGGCCGCCCCTGAGCACCCTGCGCGGCTTCGAAGCCGCCGCCCGGCTGGGCAGTTTTCACAAGGCCGCCGAAGAGTTGCACCTCACCCAGTCGGCGATCAGCCAGCAGATCCGCAGCCTTGAGGCGTACCTGGAACAACCGCTGTTCTATCGCAGCGGGCGCAGCGTCAGCCTGACCGATGCCGGTCACGATCTGCTGAGCACCACCCAGGCGTTGTTGCAGCAGCTGGCGGTGGGCATTCGCCGGCTGGGGCAATACCAGAAACCCAATCAACTGGTGCTCAACACCACCCCGGCGTTCGCCCGGCACTGGTTGTTGCCACGTCTGGGGGATTTCCGTCGCCAGCATCCGCAGGTCGATCTGTGGATCTTCAGCACCGATGAGGTGCCGGACATGGCCAGCCAGACCATCGACCTGGCGGTGCGCGATGACATCAGTTCCCAGGCCGAATGCAGTTTCAAGGTGCTGCACGCCGACCGCCTCTATCCGGCGTGTCACCCGAGCCTTTTGGCGGTGCCGACAGAACAGCGCACCACCCTGCACGGCGAGCGGGAAATGGACTGGAGCCACTGGGCGGTGGAATCGGGCATCGATGTGGGGCAGATGGATCAGGGGCTGAACTTTTCCGATCCAGGGCTGCTGCTGGACGCCGCCTGCACCGGGCTCGGCATTGCGCTGGTGAGCCAGTTGCTGAGCCGGCAGGCGCGGGCCACCGGGCTGTTGCAGCCGATGGTGGAACAAACCATCCGCGGCCCGAACTGGGCGCTGCTGACCCACCGTGACAGCGAGAACACGGCGATGGCACGCAGCTTCACTCAATGGCTGGTGGAGAACCTGGGCGAGTGATTACTGCGCCGGAAACGTTTGCAGATAGGCCAACAGGTCTTCGATTTTTTCCGGATCGCTCAGCCCCCAGAAAATCATGCGCGTGCCGGGCACCACTTTCTTCGGCGCTTCGAGGTAGGCGATCAGGGTTTCGCGATCCCAGACCAGGTTGGCGGACTTCATCGCGTCGGAATACACATAGTCCGTGGTGACGGCGGAGTGGCGACCGATCACGCCATTGAGCTGCGGGCCGAAGAAGGCGCGAGCCGATTCGCCGATCTGATGGCAGCCGCTGCAGAGGCGCTTGAAGACCTTCTCCCCGGCCTGGACATCGCCCTCAGCCAGGGTGGGTGTGCTGAACAGGCCGGCGGTGAGCGCCAGGGCGAAAGTCAGGGCGGCGATTTTCTTCATGTTGCGGTTCCAGTCTGCGAATGCTCGCTATTGGAACATGGCAGCTGAGGATATCCAAAATGGTCAAGTGGGCACGGCCCCTGTGGGAGCGGGCTTGCTCGCGATGAATTCGAAGGCGCCGTGGGGTGTCAGGCTCGCCGCGTTATCGTTGACGACCATCGCGAGCAGGCTCGCTCCTACAGGGGATCTGTGTACTGACTTATTTTTTGCTGTGCGAGGTGTTGAGTTCAATCGCCGCCTGAATCAACGCCGTCAGCGCCTTTTCATCGATCTGCTCGCCCTCGCGAACATCGATGGCACGGCGGGTATTGCCTTCAAGGCTTGCATTGAACAGCTTCGACGGATCGTCCAGCGATGCGCCCTTGGCGAAGGTCAGCTTGACCACTTGCTTGTAGGTCTCGCCGGTGCAGAGGATGCCGGCACGGGACCGGGCGCGGGGCGGGTTTTCACGGTATCGAACCATAACCCGGCGCTGGAGGCCAGGAAAACGGCAGGGACGATGTGCCGATCCGACAGGCTCCCTCGCCACAATTGTTCATTTGTCATCGAATTGTCATGCACCGACCGCCATACTCAGCTCATCCAATGCGTGCTTTAACTTTCTGCTGCCTCTCCCGGCGGCTTTTTTTTTGCCTGAAATGGCGCTTACAGGCATTCCTGCGCCGCACGCTCGAAACTGGACGGCACGAAGGTCGACGCCAGCAGCTTGCGCTCGTACAGGAACACCTTGCCGCCGTTCGAGGCCTTGTAGGTTTCAAGCACGTTGTCCGCCGCCACTTTGCTCGATACGACGATCCGGAAGCTGCGCTGGGTCTGCGACACCGTGGGCGCCAGTGCATCGTGCTGCAACTTCGGCACCACGCAGTGGGTGTATTCCTCGGGCGACTTGCTGGTCTGCAAGGTCAGCGTCGGATTGTTCGGCGTGGCGCAACCGGCCAGCAACAGCGAGGCGAAGGCCAGGGTCGGGGCAAAAAAAGTGCGCATGAGTCAGGTCCTGAAATGCAATCTATGGTGAATTGGCTGGTTAATGGGTTGCTGCGGTCAATCCGGCGGAGACCAGCGCGCTCAACGACGCATCGAAATGTTTCAACGCGGTCAGTTGCAGGTCGCGTTGCTGTTCGATTTGCGCGGCAATCTCGGGCGCGGTCTTGTCATGCACCCACACCGACGGCAGCTGTTTTTCCACCGTGCCTTCGGCCTTGCCGATGTATTGCAGGCTGGCGTCGTAGAACCGCGCGGCGAAACGCGCCTCGACCCGGTCGTTACGCTGGGTCAGCAACTGGTTGTGGGTATCGAGCATCACCACGACATCGGGATGGGCCTGCACCAGGGCATCGAGGCTGTCGTAGACCGTCACCGACAGAAAGGTCTTGTGCAACGAACTCAGCAGCCAGTCGATGGCCAGTTGCGGATCGGAGCTGTCGACGAAGGCCTGGCGAATTCGTGCATCCAGTGCGTTCTTCGCGCCATTGACGGCCACCGAGTGGTATTGCTCAAGGTATTGCAGGTTTTCCACGGTGTTTTCGCTGTAGAGCACCCCGACCGTCTGACCGTATTGCAAGCCGCCCTGGCTACCGGTGATGGGCGGCAGGTGGCAGGCGCGTGCGTCCTCGGCAAAGGCCGATGCGGTAGACGCAACGCTGCCCAGCAACAGGGCAATCACAGCCAGTCGGGTCAAGATTTTCATCGCGCAGGTTCCTTGAGCAGCGTGTTCAATGCCGGCAATTTTCCGCCTTTGCGCAAAAAACAGAACTTGCGATGCTTGATGGTGACTATTGACTGAACCAATAGTGCGGCGGCGCCAGCACAGGCCTCTGGCGCAAACTTACCGGTCAATGTCGAACAAGCGGCTGTGCCGGGCGCCCACTGTTGATTACAGTGGCGACTGCCCTGAAAACCTGATCAAGGAGTGAAACAATGGTGACCTGCTACCTGAAATACGTGCTCGACCCCTACCAGCTCGACGCCTTCGAGCACTACGGCAAGTTGTGGATCCCCCTGGTGGAGAAGTTCGGCGGCCAGCACCACGGCTACTTTTTGCCTTCGGAGGGCGCCAACAATATCGCCCTGGCGCTGTTCACCTTTCCCAGCCTGGCAGCCTACGAACATTACCGGCAGCAATCGATGAACGATCCGGCGTGCATCGCGGCGTTCAAATACGCCGAAGACCGGAAATTCATCCTCAGCTACGAGCGTTCGTTCATGCGGCCGGTGTTTGCCTGAAAGGCTTGCTGACTCAGTCTTTTTTCAGATCCAGGCAGTAGGTGTAGTAACCGGGGTCGCGCACCCAGCCCAGGGATTCATACAGGCGCTGGGCGGTGACATTGTCGGTGGCGGTTTCCAGGGTCATGCCTTTGCCACCGGCCAGCCTTGCAAAATCCCGGGCGGTGTTCATCAGCAAGGTGCCGACGCCTTTGCCCCGGGCCGCGGGCGTGGTGAACAGGTCACCTAGCAGCCAGGTGCGATGGGCATCGATCGAGGAAAAGGTCGGGAACAGCTGGACGAAGCCGAGGTTTTCACCGTCGGTGTCCCGGGCAAGAAAAATCACCGATTCATCCCGGGCGATGCGCTCGGCGATGAAGGCGCGCGACTGCGCCAGGTTCGACGGCTGCTCGTAGAACATCCGGTAGGCGTCAAACAGAGGGGCGATCTGGTCGATATGCGATGCGTCGGCGCGCAGGGCCTGAATAGCCATGAGGGTGCTCCATTGCGGTCTCAAGGATTTACAGACTAGCAATGGCCAGGAAACAACGACGCACTATTTTCCTGAAAGCACCGAGATCCCTGTGGGAGCGGGCTTGCTCGCGAAAGCGGTGGATCAGTCACATCTCTGTTGAGTGTGCTGCCGCCTTCGCGAGCAAGCCCGCTCCCACATTAGGTTTGCACATTGATTGCGGGTTGCCGTCAGACCCGCACATTACGCCCCGGCAACGACGTACGCTGGCTGCTTTCCCAACCTTCCACCAACCCCACCGGCACATCCGACGCCGGCAGCATCTGCACGCCACGCACCAGGTCGGACGCCCGCTCGGCCAGCATGATGGTCGGCGCATTGAGGTTGCCGTTCGGCTCGGTCGGGAACACCGACGAATCGATCACCCGCAGACCGGCGATGCCGCGCACGCGCAATTCGGAATCAACCACCGCCATGTCGTCCTCGCCCATGCGGCACGAACCGCAGGGATGGTAGGTACTTTCCAGGTTGTCGCGCACGAAGGCATCGAGGTCTTCATCGCTGGTCACCTGCGCGCCGGGGGCGATTTCGCCGTCGCGGAAGCGGTCCATGGCTTTCTGGCCGATGATCTCGCGGGTCAGGCGAATGCAGCGGCGGAAGCCTTCGCGGTCCTCTTCCCGCTCCAGATAGTTGAAGCGAATCTCCGGATGCTCGTACGGGTCGGCTGAGCGCACGCGCACGTAACCACGGCTTTTCGGTTTGTTGGGACCGGTGAGCACCATGAAACCATGGCCCTTGATCGGCTTGTTGCCGTCGTAGCGCATCGCTGCCGGCAGAAAGTGGAACTGGATGTCCGGCCAGCGCAGGCCTTTCTCGGAGCGAATGAAGCCACCGGCCTCGAAGTGGTTGGTGGCGCCCAGGCCGTCCTTGAACAGCAGCCAGCGCAGACCGATCATCAGCTTGCTCAGCGGGTCCATCTTGCTGTTGAGGGTCACCGGTTCCTTGCAACCGAACTGGATGTACACCTCGGCGTGATCCTGCAGGTTCTCCCCTACCCCCGGCAGGTCATGGCGCACGCCGATCCCGGCCTTGCGCAGGACGTCCGCCGGGCCGATGCCGGAGCGTTGCAGCAGGTGCGGCGAGCCGATCGGGCCGGACGAGATCAGCACTTCGCGGTTGCAAAGCACCTGGTGGGTCTGGCCGCCGTGGTCATACATGACCCCCACCGCACGCTTGCCTTCGAGGATGACCTGGCGGGTCATCGCATGGGTGATCACCGTCAGGTTCGGACGGCCCATGGCCGGACGCAGGTAGGCATTGGCCGTGGAGCAGCGCACACCGTTTTTCACGGTCATGTGCATGGCGCCGAAACCCTCTTGCATGTAGCCGTTGCAGTCTTCGGTCTTGATGTAGCCCGCCTCCGCGCCGGCCTCGACCCAGGCGCCGTACAGCGGGTTTTTCATGTGGTTGCCGTTGGTGGTGTGCAGCGGTCCGGTCTGCCCGCGATAGCTGTCACCGCCCGACTCGTAGCTTTCGGCGCGCTTGAAGTACGGCAGGCAGTTGCGATAGCCCCAGCCTTCGGCACCCAGGGATTCCCACTCGTCGAAATCCAGCGCATGGCCACGGATGTACACCAGGCCGTTGATCGAAGACGATCCGCCCAACACCTTGCCCCGTGGGCAGTGAATGCGCCGGCCGTTGAGGAAAGTCTCCGGCTCGGTCTCGTAGCGCCAGTTGTACTTCTTGGTGTTCATCGGGATCGAGAAGGCACTGGGCATCTGGATCACTACGCTCTTGTCGCTGCCGCCGAATTCCAGGACCAGCACCGAGGTGGCCGGGTCTTCGCTCAGGCGGTTGGCCAACACACAACCTGCCGAGCCTGCGCCAATGATGATGTAGTCGTATTTTTGCGTGGTCATGCTTATCTCCCGACCGTCGATTCAGTGAATACCGGCAGTGGCTGCTGTTTGTGGGTCAGCGTGTCGCCGGTGGTGTATTGCGGGGAGGTTTTCTCGATCTGCTGGATCACCGCTTCTTCGCGCTTGAGGTCTATCGAGCGGCTCAGCCAGTAGTAGGCAAGGCCCGAGACGATCAGCCCGACCAGCCAGGCGATGTCGATACTGCCCAGTGCCTTGGCGAGCGGGCCGACATACACCTCGCGCTGTTCAACGCCGTCGAAGATGTAGAAGAACGGGATCATCGAGATAAAACCGATGGCATAGGCGGCGATGCCGCGCAGTCCCCAGCTGCCATAGATGTTGCCGTGGGGCATGAAGAAGTGCGGGATGGCGTAGCGACCCTTGCGCACGAAGAAGTAATCGGTGAGGTTGACCGAGGTCCAGGGCACCAGGAAGTACAGCATCACCACCAGGTAGATCCCCAGCACCGACAGGCCTTTGCCCGAACTCTGGATGCTCAGGGCCACGCCCAGTTGCAGCAGGATCACGAAGCCGATGGCCAGGATGCGTGCCTTGCGGGTGGGCTCGATGTGCTTGATCGAGTCGACGCAGGTCAGCGTGGTCAGCTTGGCGCTGTAGATGTTCATCGCGATCACCGGCAGGAACGCCAGGATGGTGACGACCACCACCGCCGTGCCCATCAGTGGCGACACGGTGTTGCCGACTTGCCCCAGGGCCACCAGCACGTCAGTGGTATGCAGGTGATCGGCCAGCCAGCCACCCACGGAAATCATCCACGCGCCGGACAGCGAAGCCCCGAGGAACACCACGGCGATCAGCTTGCCGCTGGAGGTATTTTTCGGCAGGTAGCGCGAGTAGTCCGACACATAAGGCGCGTAGGCGATGTTGTAGCTGGCGGCCGCCGCAAACTGCGCAATGAAACCGGTCCAGTTGAAACCCAGCGGCTCACGGGCCACTTCGCCTTCCGCGAGTGCCGGCAGCACCGCATCCGGCACCCAGCCCATCAGCACCGCCATGGTCACCAGGCCATACAGCGGCAACGACAGGAACAACGCCCATTTGAAGCTGCGGTGCATCCAGTCATGACCGAGGATTGCCAGCACCGCCGCCGGGATGGTCACCGCCACCGCGATCACCGCTGGGCTGAAACCGAACAGCGTGTGCAACCCCTGCATCATCAACACCAGATTGACGATGTTGAAGCCGGCGAACACGAACAGCGTCGCCAGCAGCACCAGGATCACCCCGCGATAACCGAACTGCGCGCGGGACTGGATCATCTGCGGCAGGCCCAGGTGCGGGCCTTGCGAACCGTGAAACGCCATGAACAGCGTGCCGAACATGATGCCCAGCGTGCCGGCCAGGGTGGTCCAGAGCGCGGTCAGGCCGACGCTCGGGCCGACGAAGCCGATGGTCATGGTGAAGAAGGTGAAGTTGCCGAGAAACCAGAACGGGCCCTGGCTCGACAGTTTGTCGGTGCGTTCGTTCTCGGGGATGAAGTCGATCGAATGGCTTTCGACGACGGGTTTGTCATCGAGGCCGGACACGCTCGGGGCTGACTTGGCGTTAGTGTTCATGATGGTCTCTTATTGTTGGAAGATCATGACGAGATAACCGCGTTCTTTCGGGGGGAACGACTCCCGGGGCGCGTCCTTGCCGTTCCCGAATTTCAAAGGTGCAATTGCTTTCAACTTTGGCGCAAAACCTGTGGGAGCGAGCTTGCTCGCGATGGGGGCGTGACATGCAACATTGATGTTGGCTGACAGTCCGCTATCGCGAGCAAGCTCGCTCCCACAGGGATTGCATTGTTCCTTGTCTTAACTGATCAGCGTCAGCCTGGCAGCGTGATCCAGACTGCCTTGGTTTCGAGCAGGTAATCGAGCTGCTCGGCGCCCAGGTCCTTGCCGAACCCGGACTGCTTGTAGCCACCGAACGGCATCGACGGATCGAGGGTGCCGTGGGCGTTGACGTAGACCGAACCGGCCTTGAGGCGCGGGATCAGGCTGTGCACCTTGCCCAGGTCGTTGGAATACAGTGCCGCCGCCAAGCCGTAAGGCGAGTCGTTGGCCAGGGCCAGGGCCTCTTCTTCATCGTCGAAGGGTGCGGTGACCAGCACCGGCCCGAAGATCTCTTCCTGGACAATGCGCATGTCGTTGCGGCAATGGGCGAAGATGGTCGGCTCGACGAAGAAGCCAGGGCCATCGACCGCTTGTCCGCCGTAGACCAGTTTCGCGCCTTCGGCCTTGCCGGTCTCGATGTACTCTGTCACGCGCTGCTTTTGCAGGGCCGAAACCAGTGGGCCGATGAAGCAGTCCGGGTCCAGGCCCGGGGCCATTTTCAGGGTGCGTGTATAGGCGATCAGCTCACCCAGGAATTGGTCGTAGACGCTGCTATGAATATAGGCCCGTGTACCGGCGTCGCATACCTGCCCGGAGTTGAAAAACACGCCGTTGGCGACCGCTTGGGCGGCGGCCGGGATGTCGGCGTCGGCGCAGACGATGACCGGTGATTTGCCACCGAGTTCGAGGGTCAGGCGCTTCATGTCATCCAGCGCTGCACGGCCGACAGTCTGGCCGACCGGGGTCGAGCCGGTGAAGGTCAGTTTGTCGATGCCGGGGTGGGTGGCCATGGCCGCACCGACCACACTGCCGCGCCCGGTGACGATGTTGATCACGCCGTCGGGGATGCCCGCTTCCTGCACCAGTTCAGCGAAACGCAGGGCCGACAACGAAGTCAGTTCGGCGGGCTTGACCACCACTGTGCAACCGGTCGCCAGCGCCGCGCCGAGCTTCCAGGCCATGGTCTGCAACGGGAAGTTCCACGGCACGATGGCGCCGACCACGCCGACCGCCTCCTTGCGGGTGTAAGCCAGGTAATTGCCCGGCAACGAAGGTTCGACGGTACGGCCGTGCAGCTTGGTGGCCCAGCCGGCGAAGTAACGCAGGGTATCGACGGTGCCCTGGATGTCCACGTCCTTGGCGAAGGCCACGGATTTGCCCATGTCGATCGATTCGATTTCCGCCAGTTCGGCAGCGTTCTGTTCGATCAGGTCGGCCAGGCGCTGCATCATGCGCTCGCGCTCGGCCGGTTTGGCCTGACGCCAGGCGCCGCCGTCGAACTGGGCGCGGGCGGCTTGCACGGCGCGGTCCAGGTCATCGGTAGTGCCCATGGGAATGCGGGTGATCAAGCCTTCGGTCGAGGGTTCGATCACATCGGAGGTTTCGCCGTTGCCGGATTCAACCCAGGCGCCACCGATGAACATCTTCTGGACCTTGCTGAGGAAGGTCTGGGTGGCTTCGCTGACGCCGAATTTTTGCAGGTAACTCTTGACGATCGTGTCCATTTTTATTCTCTCTGCCCGGCAGTCAGGTCCTGCCGGGGCTCTGGTTTCTGAGCTTTTTGGTTTCGATATCAGGCTGGAGTGGTTTCGCTCTCGGCGGCTGCACGCACCTTGCCGCGCTCGTGGAAGATGAAACCGATGCTGTTGAGCAGCAGTTGCGCGGCGAGGATCGAGGTCATGCCGGTCGGGTCGTACACCGGCGCCACTTCCACCAGGTCCATGCCGACGATGTTGCCCTTGCTGCGCTTGGCCAGGGCCTGGATGATTTCCAGCACTTCGTAGTAGAGGAAGCCGCCGTGGCTCGGGGTGCCGGTGCCGGGGGCGATGGACGGGTCGAAACCGTCGATGTCGATGGTGATGTAGTAGTTGATGTTCTGCGGGATCAGCGCCAGCACACCCTCGACGCCGAGGTGGCGCACGTCACGTACCGAGAGGATTTTCGAGCCGGCTTCATGGGCCGCTTCGTAGTCGTCGCGGTTGGACGACGACACGTTGCGAATACCCATCTGGGTCATGCCGACGATGTGGTTCATTTCCGAAGCGCGGCGCAGCGGGTTGCCGTGGCCGTAGCGCACACCGTGGCGCTCGTCGACGAAATCCAGGTGCGCATCGAAGTGGATGATGTGGATCGGGCCGCGGCCTTCGAAGGCCTTGATCACCGGCGCGTGCACCGAGTGGTCGCCGCCGAGCACCACCGGCATCACGCCAGCGTCGAGGATCTTGCGCACGGCGTATTCGGTGTTCTTGTTGCTGGTGGCCATGTCGGTGTGGACGATGTCGGCATCACCGACGTCGACCATGCGCACATCCGATGCGGTGAGGTACATCACGTCATCTTCGTGATCGTAGGCACCGGCGTGGCCGAAGGAAAACAGCGTCGATGCTTCACGAATCCCGCGGGGTCCGAAGCGTGCGCCGGAACGCCACTGGGTGCCCATGTCGTTGGGCACGCCGAGCACCGCGACGTCGGCATCCAGCGCGTCCCAATCGGTGCACACCGGGGATTTGCCAAAGGTGCAATGACCTACGAATGGCAGGTTCAGGCGACCGGATTCATAACCGTTGTTCGACATTTCTAGCCTCTCCACTTCTTGTTATCGGCCTGGCGGACTGCAAGGCGACCGCCGTTGGAAAGACTATGGGCGCAGGTTTTCGTGGAAAAAATGCTAAACATCAGATACTCATATCGGCATTCCCGATGCGTCCACAGGCCGGAGGTCCAAGATGATCCAGCTGCACGATGTCGACCTGAAACTGCTCAGGGTGTTTGCCACGATTGTCCGTTGCGGCGGTTTCTCGGCCGCGCAGGCGGCGCTGAACGCCGGGCAGTCGACCATCAGCGAGCAGATGACCCACCTGGAAACCCGCCTGGGGGTCAAACTCTGCCAGCGCGGGCGCAGCGGCTTTCGCCTGACCGAACAGGGCGTGGCGATTCATGAAGCCACCCAGCGCCTGCTGTCGGCGGTGGAAAACTTCTGCATGGACGCCGACGTGCTCAAGCAGCACATCAGCGGCAAGCTCAACCTGGGGATCATCGACACCACGATCACCGACCCCGACTCGCCGATCCCGCGCACCACCCAGCGCTTCGTCTCACGGGGCCATGACGTGCACTTGAACGTGTATGTCGGCACCCCGGCGGAACTCGAAGAGCGGGTGCTCGACGGTCGACTTCATCTCGCCATCGGGCACTTCCCGATCCATGTGCCGGGGCTGCTGCAATCGCCGCTGTACCAGGAAGCCCTGGGCTTGTATTGCGGGCGGCGCCACCCGCTGTTTGGCAGCCTGGCAGAAGGTGAGGAACTGCTCGAAGAAGTCGCTGCCGGGCGCATCGTCGTGCGCGGCTACATGCAGCAATACGACCTCGAACACCTGGGCGTGAGCAAGGCGGCGGCCACCGTCGATAACATCGAGGCTTCGGCCATCCTGATCATCTCCGGCGCCTATGTCGGCTTCCTGCCCGAGCACTTCGCCAGCCAGTGGGTCAAGAGCGGCGAGATGCATCAACTGGCAGCCGCGAGCCTGCGCCTGAAGTCACCCTTCGATGTGATCACCCGGCGCGGTACGGCACCGCCACCCATCCTCCAGGCGTTCCTTGAGGACCTGGCCGCCAGCGCCCGTAAAACCGCCAAGCCGTGATATGCCACTCGCCAAATTGAAAATTTGCCGGGCATACTGATTTTAGTTCGACAACCTTGCAGGCCCGTCATGCGCATCCACGTCACCTTCATCGACCGCGTCGGCATCACCCAGGAAGTGCTGGCCTTGCTCGGTGGACGCAGTTTCAACCTGGACGCCGTGGAGATGGTCCCTCCGAACGTCTACATCGATGCGCCGACCCTCGGCACCGAGGTGCTCGAAGAGCTGCGCGAAGCCCTTTTCGATGTGCGCGGCGTGCAGGCCGTGACCCTGGTCGACATCCTTCCGGGGCAACGCCGGCGCCTGCAACTGGACGCCTTGCTAGCAGCCAGTTCCGACCCGGTGCTGGCGGTGGATGACCGTGGTCATGTGCTGCTGGCCAACCCGGCGCTGATCGCCCTGTGCGGCCGCGAACCGGCCGGTGAGTCGCTGACCGCCCTGTTCGACGATGCCGATTTGCAGCGCACCCTGATCGCCCATCATTTCCGCCTGCCGATGCACGAGGTCAGTCTCGGCGGGCAGACCTTGCTCCTCGACGCGATGCCGATCACCGACGCCGGCGCCCTGCTCACCCTGTATCAACCCAATCGCATCGGCGAACGCCTGTCGGCGTTGCACCACGACCATGCCGAAGGCTTCGATGCACTGCTCGGCGAATCGCCGCCGATCCGCGCGCTCAAGGCCCGTGCGCAACGGGTCGCAGCATTGGATGCGCCACTGTTGATCCAGGGTGAAACCGGCACCGGCAAGGAGCTGGTGGCCCGTGCTTGCCATGCCATCAGCCCACGGCACGACGCGCCATTCCTGGCCCTGAACTGCGCGGCACTGCCGGAGAGCCTCGCTGAAAGCGAGCTGTTCGGCTACGCCCCCGGGGCCTTCACCGGCGCGCAACGGGGTGGCAAGCTCGGCCTGCTGGAACTGGCCGACCAGGGCACGGTGTTTCTCGATGAAGTGGGGGAAATGTCGCCTTACCTGCAAGCCAAGTTGCTGCGTTTCTTGAGCGATGGCTGCTTCCGTCGGGTGGGGGGCGACAAGGAAGTACGGGTCAATGTGCGGGTGCTCAGCGCGACCCACCGCGACCTGGAAAAAATGGTCGCCGAAGGACGTTTCCGCGAAGACCTGTTCTACCGCCTCAACGTGCTCAACCTGCAAGTGCCGCCGCTGCGCGAGCGCGGTCACGACATCCTGCTGATGGCCAATCACTTCATGCAACAGGCCTGCGCGCAGATCCAGCGGCCGGCCTGTCGCCTGGCACCGAGCACCTTCAGCGCCCTGCTCGGCAACCGCTGGCCGGGCAACGTGCGGCAACTGCAAAACGTGATCTTTCGCGCGGCGGCGATTTGCGAAAATCCGCTGGTGGACATCGACGACCTCGACATCGCCCGCACCGCCGTAGAGCGGCAAAACGACGGTGAAGTGGGCAGCCTGGAAGAGGCCGTTGGTGACTTTGAAAAGAACCTGCTGGAACAGCTTTACCGCAGCTATCCGTCCAGTCGGTTGCTCGCTGCGCGGCTGCAGACGTCCCATAGCGCCATCGCGATTCGCCTGCGCAAATATGGGATTCCCGGCAAGCCCTGAGTTATCTGTCAGAACGCATTGTCACCGACAACACATTCCCCTGTGGGAGCGAGCTTGCTCGCGATGAGGGAGTGTCAGTCAATATCAATGTGACTGTCATGCCGCTATCGCGAGCAAGCTCGCTCCCACAGGGGACTAAGTCGTGCGCAAGATCGTCGTTCGCAAATCGATACAGCGTAGCGAAATCAAGACAAAACCTTTCCCACCCGCAATTACGGCGTCTGCGCCCACTGCCCTGTTTGCCTGTATTGATTTCAATACGGACGAAATCTCTCACGCTTAATAAAATCACCTCAAACCATTGATTTAAAACAACTAATAAACCTTGGCACCGCCCTTGCTATCACTCCTCCAACCCCGCTCGTCGCCCCGCCACGAGCCTTAAAACAATAAGGAGTTGATATGAGCCAATTGCGTTTTACCGTCGATCACGAATGGTTGCGCCTTGAGAGCAATGGCCTGGTCACCGTCGGCATCACGGCGTTTGCCCAGCAGGCGCTGGGGGATGTGGTGTTCGTTCAGGTGCCTGAACTGGGCGCCTTCGGTGCCGGCGCTGAAGTGTCGGTGCTGGAGTCGGTGAAAGCCGCCAGCAGTATCGGCATGCCGCTGGACGGTGAGGTGGTCGAGGTCAACGACACGCTGGAGAGCAGCCCGGAACGGGTCAACGAAGACCCGTTGGGCGAAGGCTGGTTCTTTCGCTTCAAACCGGTCGATGTCGAGGCGTTGAGCGACTTGCTGGATCAAGACGCCTATGCACGCCTGACCGCCGAACACGCCGACGCTTGAAGCCCCCACGAATCCGGAAAAAGGACCACACCATGTTCAGCAAACACGACCAGATCAAAGGCTACGACGACGAACTGCTGGCGGCGATGAATGCCGAGGATGCGCGGCAGGAACACCATATCGAACTGATCGCCTCGGAGAACTACACCAGCCAGCGGGTCATGCAGGCCCAGGGCAGCGGCCTGACCAACAAGTACGCCGAAGGGTATCCGGGCAAGCGTTACTACGGTGGCTGTGAGCACGTCGATGTGGTCGAACAACTGGCCATCGATCGCGCCAGACAACTGTTCGGCGCCGACTACGCCAACGTCCAGCCGCACTCCGGCAGCCAGGCCAACGCCGCAGTTTATCTGGCGTTACTGCAAGCGGGCGACACCGTGCTCGGCATGAGCCTGGCCCACGGCGGCCACCTGACCCACGGCGCCAAGGTGAGTTTTTCCGGCAAGCTGTACAACGCCGTGCAGTACGGCATCGACACCACCAGCGGCCTGATCGATTACGACGAAGTCGAGCGTCTGGCGATCGAGCACCAGCCGAAGATGATCATCGCCGGCTTCTCGGCCTATTCGAAGACCCTGGATTTCCCGCGCTTTCGTCAGATTGCGGACAAGGTCGGCGCCTACTTCTTCGTCGACATGGCCCACGTCGCCGGGCTGGTGGCGACCGGTCTGTACCCGAACCCGCTGCCCTACGCCGACGTGGTCACCACCACCACGCACAAGACCCTGCGCGGCCCCCGTGGCGGTCTGATTCTGGCCAAGGCCAACCCGGAACTGGAGAAGAAGCTCAATGCCGCGGTGTTCCCCGGTGGCCAGGGTGGCCCGCTGATGCACGTGATCGCCGCCAAGGCCGTGTGCTTCAAGGAAGCGCTGGAGCCGGCATTCAAGACTTATCAGGCGCAGGTGATCCGCAATGCCCAGGCCATGGCACAGGTGTTTATCGAGCGCGGTTATGACGTGGTCTCCGGCGGTACCGACAACCACCTGTTCCTGGTCAGCCTGATCCGCCAGGGCCTGACCGGCAAGGACGCCGACGCCGCCCTCGGGCGTGCCGGCATCACCGTGAACAAGAACGCCGTGCCCAACGATCCGCAATCGCCCTTCGTGACCTCCGGCCTGCGCATCGGTACGCCGGCGATCACCAGCCGTGGCTTCAAGGAAGCGCAAAGCATCGCCCTGGCCGGGTGGATCTGCGACATCCTCGATCACCTGGGCGATGCCGACATCGAAGCCAATGTCGCCCGCCAGGCGGCCGCCCTGTGCGCGGACTTCCCGGTTTACCGCGACTAAGCACACAACACAAAACCCTGTGGGAAAAAACCTGTGGGAGCGAGCTTGCTCGCGATGGCGGACATTCATTCAACATCAATGCTGAATGTAATGGCCTCATCGCGAGCAAGCTCGCTCCCACAGGGTCTCCCTCAGGTTCTGTACGCTGATGTACAAGGAAATAACCATGAACGCCATTGTCGAATCGACCGGCAACCACCCGGCCAAAGTGGAAGTCGGCACCAAACTGCGCGGCGCGGACAAGGTTGCGCGGATTCCGGTGAAGATCATTCCCACGGATGAATTCCCGCGCAAACCCGACTGGATTCGCGTGCGCATGCCGATCTCTCCCGAGGTCGAGCGGATCAAGCAGCTGCTACGCAAGCACAAGCTGCACAGCGTTTGCGAAGAAGCCTCGTGCCCGAACCTCGGCGAGTGTTTTTCAGGTGGCACCGCGACCTTCATGATCATGGGCGACATCTGCACCCGGCGTTGCCCGTTCTGTGATGTCGGCCATGGCCGGCCCAGGCCGCTGGACGTCAACGAGCCGATGAACCTGGCCGTGGCCATCGCCGAACTGCGCCTGAAGTACGTGGTGATCACCTCGGTGGATCGCGACGATTTGCGCGATGGCGGCGCCCAACACTTTGTCGATTGCCTGCACGAGATCCGCAAGCTGTCCCCCGGCGTGCAACTGGAGACCCTGGTGCCGGATTATCGCGGACGCATGGACGTGGCCCTGGCGATCACCGCCACTGAGCCGCCGGATGTGTTCAACCACAACCTGGAAACCGTACCGCGCCTGTACAAGGCCGCGCGCCCTGGTTCGGACTTCGAGTGGTCGCTGGACCTGCTGCAGAAGTTCAAGCTCGCCGTGCCCCACGTACCGACCAAATCCGGCCTGATGCTGGGCCTGGGCGAAACCGACGAGGAAGTGATCGAAGTCATGCAGCGCATGCGCGAGCACGACATCGACATGCTGACCCTTGGTCAGTATCTGCAGCCCTCGCGCAGTCACCTGCCGGTGCAGCGCTTCGTGCACCCGGACACCTTTGCCTGGTTCGCCGAAGAAGGTGCGCGCATGGGTTTCAAGAACGTCGCGTCCGGGCCGCTGGTGCGTTCGTCCTATCACGCCGATCAACAACTTCATGGAGGTGCCGGCGGTTTCCAGCCATGATGGAGTGACTGGTCATGCATGGAGCCGTCCCGATGTCGCGTTCACCCTGTCTGTTGTTGCTGTGCCTGAGCCTTGCCCTGCCGTGCATGGCCGACGACTCGAAACCCGGGCACATGCTGTATGTGCGCAGCGTCGACCCGGGCATCGTGCAGGACATCCGCTACGCCAGCGCACACAATTTCACCGGGCACCCGCTCGACGGCTACCAGGCGGCGGAATGCCTGCTATCGCAGGACGCGGCGAAGGCGTTGGCCCGAGTGCAAAGCGCACTGAAAGCCGAAGGCTACGGCTTGAAGGTATTCGACTGCTATCGCCCGACCCGCGCGGTGGCGGACATGGGCCGTTTCGCCAGCGAACCCGGCGACCCGCTCAAGACCGAGTTCTATCCACGGGTCGACAAGCAGGACTTCTGGCGCTTGGGGTATGTGGCCCGGGTGTCCAATCACTCCCGGGGCAACACCGTCGACCTGACGATGACCGGCCCCGACGCCCTGCCCGCCGACACCTGGACGCCTTCGGTGAAACCGGTGGATTGCACCGCCCCTTACGGCGAGCGCTGGCACGACGGCGCGCTCGACATGGGCACCGGTTTCGATTGCTTCGATGAGCGCGCGCACACCGACTCGGCGCTGATCAACGCCACGGCCAGGGCCAATCGCCAGCGACTGACCGATGCCATGGCCAAGGAAGGCTTTGTGGGTTATTCGGCCGAATGGTGGCACTTCACGTACAGCGGCAATCCGCCGAAGCCGGACGTCATGGACTTCCCGATCACGCCGTTGACGCCATGAACATTCTGCTCAAGGCCCTGTTGATGGCGTTTTTTCCGCTGGCCGTCATGGCCCAGGGACTCGACGGCAGCGACCAACTGATCGTGGTCACCAGTAAAGGCTGGAATGACATCCAGGGCACTGCCCAGCGCTATGAACGGCACGGGCAGACCTTGCAGAAATTCGAAGCGCCCTTTGCCGTCGTTCTCGGCAAGAACGGCATGGGCTGGGGCAAGGGGCTGCTCGACAGCGGCCCACCTGAAGGACCGGTCAAACAGGAAGGCGATGGAAAGGCGCCAGCTGGCATGTTCAAGCTGGGCACGGCGTTTGGCTACGCGCCTTCGGCCGATACCCGCCTGCCCTATCTGTCGCTGACACCGAGCATCGAATGCGTGGATGACAGCCAATCGACTCGCTACAACGAACTGGTCGACGGCGCGGTCGTCGAAAAGGACTGGAGCAGCTCCGAACGGATGCGCCGCCCGGATGAGTTGTACCGCCAGGGCATTGTCATCCAGCACAACACCCCGGCCTCTCCCGCTGCCGGCTCGTGCATTTTCTTCCACATCTGGCGCGGCCCCACGGCGCCGACACGTGGCTGTACGGCCATGGACCCGGCAGATATTGCGCGGCTGTTGGATTGGCTGGACCCTGGCAAATCCCCGGTGCTGGTGCAATTGCCGCAAGCGCAGTACGAGCAGTTGCGTGAGCGCTGGAAACTCCCCGAACGCCAGTAAACACCGGACCCTGTGGCGAGGGGGTTTGTCGGATCGCCGCACCGCCCCGTTGGACTGCGCAGCAGGCCCATCTTTTAGGGCCGCTTCGCGCCCCAACGGGGGCAAGCCCCCTCGCCACAAAAGCCCCCTCGCCACAAATGCGGGTGTTAACCCCGGTCAGCCACCACAGCCCCCATCGACGGCTTGGCCAGCGCGTAATAGATCCCCCCCGGCACCAACAACCCGACAATCCACGAAATGTCCACGCCGCCCAGTTGCGCAACCATCGACCCGGAGTAGAAATGGGTGTCGACAAAGGGCAACTGAATCAACACGCCGATCACATAGACGCTGATCCCCAGCACGTTCCAGCGACCGTAGCGGCCTGTCGGGTCGGACAGCGCCGGGATGTCGTAGCGTTCCTTGTTGATGAAGTAGTAGTCCACCAGGTTGATCGCGCTCCACGGGGTGAAGAACGTCAGCAGGAACAGGATGAAGTACTTGAACGAGTTAAGGAACGAGTACTGCCCGGCCAATGCCAGCGCGGTGGACGCCGCGACGATCAGCAGCACAAACAGCATGCGCTGGCGGGCGCTGATTTCCAGGCGGCGGCGAAAGCCACTGATGATGGTGGCGATGCACATGAAGCTGCCGTAGGCATTGAGGGTGGACACCGTGACCTTGCCGAAGACAATGCTCAGGTACAGCAAGGAGGCGATCACCCCGCTACTGCCCAGGCCGACAATGGTCGCCACTTCGTGCCCACGGAAATTCGCCCCGGCCAGTGCAGCGGCGAACACCCCGAGCACCATCGAAGCCTGGGCCCCCAGCACCGTGCCGAGACCGACAGCGGCGAAGGTTTTCCACGACGACGTCTTGCTCGGCAGGTAGCGCGAGTAGTCTGCCACATAAGGGCCGAAAGCGATCTGCCAGGACGCCGAGAGCGACACCGCCAGCAGGAACGTGCTCCAGCTGAAATGACGGTTGTCGAGCAGCAGGCCGATGTCGTTGAGGGTCATCAACCGGGTGAACAGGTAGGCGAAGGCGATGATGCCCAGCACGCTAGCCACCCGCCCGACCAGGTGAATCACCCGATAGCCGAAGATCGTCAGGAACGCGATGCACGCCGCGAAAATCAGGATGCCGGCGCTGTCGCTGACACTGATCAACTGCGCGATCGCCTGCCCCGACAGCACCGCGCCGGTGGCGCTGAAACCGAGGTACATCAGGCACACCAGGACAATCGGGATCGCCGCGCCATACACCCCGAACTGCACGCGGCTGGAGATCATCTGCGGCAGCCCGAGCTTCGGCCCTTGCGCCGCGTGCAGCGCCACCACGGCGCCGCCGAGCACCTGTCCGATCAGCAAACCGATCAGCGACCAGAACACATCGCCACCCAGTACCACGGCAAGCGCACCGGTGACGATGGCGGTGATTTGCAGGTTGGCGCCAAGCCACAGGGTGAACTGGCTGTAGAGGCTGCCGTGACGCTCGGCCTCGGGGATGAAATCGATCGAGCGGGTCTCGATCAGGGGACTGCGTTGCGCACTCATGACGGTGTTTCCTTTGAGGAACTGTTTTTGTTGTCGGGGGGTGTATTTAAAAGGTCTTGGTGGCGCTGGCAACGACCGTGGCCGAGCACAGGTCATCATAGCCATACCAACTGCTGCACTCGCTTTTCGACAAGTCCGTGTCGACGTAGCTCAGGCCCCAGGTCACGCCGACGAAGTCGCGTGTCAGCTTGGCCTCCCACTCGTAGTAAGACTCGCGGTTATCGCCACTGGCGGACCAGAACGCGGGGTCTTTCACATCGTTGCGTCCAAAGCGCAGGTCCAGGCCGACTTCAGCCGGCAGATCGATTTTGTAGCCCAGGTAGGTGTAAAGGGTGTCCTGGTCCTCGCCGAAGAAGTTCGGCGTGTCCTTTGAGTAATAGGCACCGAGCTTGACGCCATACACATCGACAATGGCGTACACCTCACTGAGGTTGAATTCGGAGTTTTTCGGGTAGTCGTACTTGATGTAGCCCAGGTCCAGGCTGATGGCCTCGGTCGCCTGCCAGAAGTAACCCGCGTAGTACTCAAGCTCCTGCCGGGTATCGAAGCCGCCACCGAAATCCACGTTGGAGGTCCAGGCGCCGATGTACAGGCCACTGCTGTGCAGCAGCGTTGCCCCGCCCTGCACGGCCGGATCACCCAGGGTTTGCGAGATGCCACGGGAACGGTAGTCGCTGACGACGCCCAGGGTCATGTCAAGGCTGAAGTCATCGTTGAGGGCCAGGGCGTGGCTGCTCAGGGGGGCCAATGCCAGGGCGGCGAGGGTCAATGCTGAAAGTGCGTTCATACAGTTCTCTTGTTGTTATGGCGTACGGGGAATTTCAGGCATGGCGATGCCAGGCCCCTCGCGCTGCGAGGGGCTGGCGGTTTTTGCGTGTGTCGGGTGTTCGCAGGTCAGGACGCGGGGGCGTAGACCTGCTTGCCGGCGAAGAAGGTGTTCAGGACTTTGGTGTCGAACAGGTCGTCATCGCTGACCTTGAACACGTCGCGGTCGAGGATGATCAGGTCAGCCTGCTTGCCCGGTGCCAGCGAACCGATCTGCTTGTCCAGGCGCAGGGTTTTCGCCGCGTTGAGGGTGTAGGCATAGAACATGCTCTGGCGGTCGATGCTTTCCTTGGCATTGAGTACGCCCAACGGCCCCTTGCGCGTGCTGGCCTGGGCAATGGCGTTGAATGGATTGGCGCTCGACACCGGCCAGTCGCTGCCACCGGCAATCGTTGCACCGGCGTCATGCAGGGACCGCGCGGGATACTGGTAACCGTAGGCAAAGGCACTGATGTAGGGCTTGACCAGTTCGACGGTGTAGGACTCACCGGTGGCCCATAGCAGTTGCATCGAGGCGATCACGCCCAGTTGCTTGAAGCGTGGGAACTCCTTGGGATTGACCAGTTGCAGGTGCGCGATGCTGTGCGGCACCGGGGTCGGGCTGAGCTTGCGCGCATAGGCCACGCCATTGAGCGCTTCACGCACCGCGCGGTCACCGACGGCGTGCATGTGCACGATCCAGCCGCGTTTTTCCGCCGCCACCACCAGTTCACCGAAGTGCGCCGGGTCGGTCAGCAGTTGTCCGTCCTTGTGGCTGTTCTTGTACGGCACGATGACCGCAGCGGTTTGCCCCGGGAACTCGAGGATGCCGTCGACAAAGACCTTGATGCCGGGGAACGTCAGGTTAGGCACGCCCTCGAACTGCTTCATCACCGTGGCGATCACTTCCAGGTCGGCCGGTTTGCTCTTCGGGTTGGTGACCATCAACGCGGCGACATGGGCGCTGAGTTCGCCGTTCTGCGCCAGCGCCTTGTACAACGGCAGGACGCCGACGCTTTCGGCGGTGGCATGGAAATCGAACAGTGAGTCTTCACTGCCGCCGTTCGCCGCGGCGTCCATCCACGCAGTGATGCCGAACTGGTTGTTGACCCGCACCGCCTCTTTCGCGGCCTTGAGCATGGTCTCCTGGCTGGGCGCGGGAATTGCGCTGCGCACCACGTCCCAGCGTGATTCGGCAAAGTAGCCATTCGGCGTGAAGTCCGCTTCATGGCCGACGTAACCGCGCTCTTTCTCCGGCAGGCTCTTGACCAGTGCCGCGTCGATGTTCAGACGCTTGAGCATCGCGTTGTTGGCCCAACCGGTGTGGCCGTCGATGCCGCTGAATACGACAGGCTGATCGGCCCAGCGCCCCTGATTGAACACCTTGCCCAGTTCACGGCTTTTTTCCCAATAGGCCGAACTGACCCCGGCGACGCTGATCACATCGCCAGCCCGGGCGCGCCCGGCCTTGTCCTCTTCAATCAACCACTGCTCAAGTTCGGGCAGCGGTTTGACTTCGTCCAGCAGGTTGGCCTTCATGCTGTCGAACGCCCCCACCACCGGGTGGCTGTGGGTGTCGATCATGCCTGGCATCAACACCTTGCCCGCCAGGTCGATGCGCTGGGTCCCGGCATCGGCCAGGGCGTTGATTTCGGCATTACTGCCGACTTTCAGAATCTTGCCGTCTTGCACCGCAACAGCCTGCACCAGCGCCTGGCCGGGTTCGGCGGTAAAGACCTTGCCGTTGAACAACACCAGGTCAGCGGCGGCCATGGCCTGCACCGACGACAAGGCCAGCGCGGCGGCCAACAGGTTTGGAATCAATCGCATCGGAACGCTCTCTAGTTTTTATTGGGCGGATCGGGAAGTAACAGCCTGGGAAACCACGTGCGGCGCAAGCCCCAGGAACGGCGCCTTGGCCCACACGACCTTGCCGCCGACCAGCGTCAGCAGCACGTCATTGCGACCCAGTTCCTCCTCGGGCACCTGCATGAAGTTCTTGTCGAGCACGATCAGGTCAGCGAACTTGCCGACTTCGACCGAGCCCAGCACCGCCTCCAGCTTCAGCTGTTGGGCGGCATTGAGGGTGATGCTGCGCAGCACCTCGGCTCGCGACATGGCCGGATCGCTGTTGAGTCGCCCGGCATATTTAGGTCCATAGCTGTGCGGATTGGTGGGGTCGCCGGAGCGGGTGACACCGACTTTCAGCGCCAGGAACTCATCGAGGGGATCGACCGGCCAGTCGCTGCCAAACGCCACACGGCCGCCGGCATGGGCGATGCTGCCCGAGGGCTCCATGCGCTCGAAACGCTCGGCGCCGAGGTGATCGCTGGTGCCGTCGACCGTGGACGGCGCCTGCTGCGCCCACTGGAACGACATGGTGGCCGTGACGTCCAGTGCCTTGAAGCGTGGATAGTCGGCAGAATCGACCGACTCGGCGTGCGCAATGGCCGGACGGAAGTCCTGACCGGGCAGTTCCTTGCGCACATAGGCGACGCTGTCCAGTGCATCGCGCACCGCGCGCTCGCCGGTGGCGTGCAGGTGCGGATCGAGACCGGCCTTGACCGCTTGCAGCACCAACGGATTGAGCACCTGCGGCGGGAAGTACAGCTCGCCCAGGTTCTTGCCCGGCGTCCACTTCGGCGCCTTGTCGGTGCCGCTGTTGTGCAGGTACGGGGTCAACATGGCGCCGGTGTCCGCCGGGGCATTGATGATGCCGTCCATGAACAGTTTGACGTGGCGCATGCTCACGCCCGGCGCGACACGCACTTCGCCCTGGTCGTAGGTGCTGGCCAGGGCCTTGGCCTCGGCGATGGTTTTCACCGGGTCGGCGGCCGCGGCGGCCGGGTCCAGCTTGATCGCCAGCAAGGCCCGGGCGGTCAGTTCGCCGGACTTTTGCAGAGTGGTGAAGGCCTTGCCGCTTTCCGGCCCCGACAGGGCATCGAAGAAGCTGGTGATGCCCTGCTGGCGCATGGCGTCGAGGGCCGCACGGGTCTGGTTGAGTTTTTCCGCGTCGGTGGCGGGCGGCACCACGGCGGCCAGAGACTCGGCGGCGCCGTCCTCGCAGATGCCGTTCGGGTTGCCGGCGCTGTCACGTCGGTACTTGCCGTCTTCGGGGTCGGCGGTGTTCTTGTTGATCCCGGCCAGTTCCAGGCCGCGAGAGTTGGTCAGCACGGTGTGAAAATCGGTGGAGCGCACCTGGATCGGACGCTGGGTCTTGAGCGCGTCCAGGGTCGATTTGTCGGCGTCGCCGTCAAGCCCGGTCATACCCATCCGGTCCCAGCTGCCGACTTCGAGCCAGACATCCGGGCCCTTGTCCTTCTCGGCATCGAGGCAGGCCTGGATGCTCGCCTGAAACTGCGCGCGGGTCATGGTCTGGTATTTCAGGTCGCACAGCGTCATGGCGCGACCGCCATCCCCCGGGTGCATGTGCGCATCGACGAAGCCCGGCATCAGCATGCGCCCGGCCAGGTCGATCAGTTGTGTCTGCTTGCCGATGTAGCCGTCGACCCCGGCATCGCTGCCGACGTAGACGATCTTGCCGCCCGAAATGGCGATGGCCTGCTGCACGGAATTCTGGCCATCGACCGTGTAGACGTAACCATTGCGCATGACCGTGTCGGCGGGTGTCGCCGCCAACGCCATGCCGGAAAATGTCGTGGTCGCCGCAATGGCGACAAAAAGCCTGGAAAGTCTCAAATGCCTCACCCCTGTTCTTATTGTTTTGAAGCGGCCCGAACGGCTGCACAAGCCCTTGCATAGACAGGGCCTACCCTATAGGGCGCAGCGTTCGAATGGACCTCTGCAAATGAGGAGGGGTCAGGCAAATAATTGAAACGGCAGGGATTAATCCCGGCGCACGGACTCCGTCAGCGCACCCGGCGAACGCAGGACAGAGCCCAGCTCCACCTTGCTTTTCACACCGAGCTGCAAGTAGCAATTGCGCAGGTAGGTCCGCACGGTAGACGGGCTCAAGGCGAGCATTCTGGCGATTTCCTTGTAGGAGTGGCCAGCGGCGAACAGCATCGCCGCCGTGCGCTCCCGAGGTGCCAGGCCGTCCCCGCCCGAGGGGGCTTCGAGGGACAGGATGACGTGTTCGGCGTTGGGGCTCAGGGTCAGGGCGCAGCGGCCCAGACGGATCACGCAGGGGGCTCTGGACAGTTGCGCGATCACCTCGGGTGGCAGCGTGGAACCGCTCCAGCCGGGCAGTTCGCGCTGGATGGCAACGCACAACCTGGCCCCCACATAGAGCAGACTGCCGTCCATGCGCGCGATGCCAAAATCACTCGCGCCGTTTTCGCTGTCGAAGCGAATCATGTCCTGCACTTGAAACCGCCACAGCTGGAACAGGTGATCGCAGAACGCCAAAAACAGCTCGGCTTCGTTCTCCTCGAACGCCTGTTCATCCTCACCCCGGTAGAGGCAGACGAAAAACATCAGGCCGCTTTCGGGCAATTCGTAGGTGATGCTCATCAAGTGATAGAGATCGAAGCGCCGGGCGAAATCATTGACTGCCTCGCAAGGGTCGGTGAAACCCTTGTCGCGCACCACTTCACCGGGACGATTGAGCGTGGCGTAGGAGAACTGATCGTTGGCCGCCACCGGATGCCATTCGGCGGCAAAGGATTCAGGAAGATTGATGCTGCCATGCATCCAGCTTTGCATGGGCACCTCAGGACCTGGCGCAGACATTTCGCCCCACCAGGCAGAGGCGAAGGGCACCAGTTGACCGAATGCCTGCAGGCCATCGGCGATGAATCGCGACGCCCCGCTCTCCCGCGCCAGCCGGCCAAGGTGCAGTACGCAATGATTGAACGCCTTGAGCGTGACCATCGTTGCGTCACCGTCGACTTTATTTCCCGCCCCCATCATTGAGATCCCGTTCACTGCATGGCCTTTCGTTTCGACGATGCCATAGGCCCCTGACGGGCGTCCAGCACGCAATGACATCATCGGTTACAAAGTGCTGTGCAGCCCGTACAGCTGTGGCCGGCGGTCCTGATGCAGGTCGTTGCGGGCGCTGATGCGCTTGTTGCGCGCTTCGGCGAGGTTCAGCGTCGCCAGCAGGATCTGCTCGCCGCCCTGCTCCGCCGGACCGGCCAAGGGGTAACCGTCGGCATCGACGATGACCGATCCTTGCACCCAGCCGACCCCGCGCTCATGGCCATAGCGATCGCACGCGGCAATGAACAGGCGGTTCACCGAGGCATTGGCCTGCACCCGCAGGACTTCCGCCGGGCGCTCGGTTTGCGGCCGCGGACCGTCGGGCCAGTTGACCGGCGCGCACAACAGATCGGCGCCGGCCAGCGCCGGAAGGCGCACCCACTCAGGGAATTCCAGGTCGTAGCAAATCAGCATGCCGAGCCGTCCATGCAGCGTTTCGACCACCGGCGGCGGCGCATCGCCGGCGGTGAAGATGTCCTTTTCGGCATCCCACAGATGCGCCTTGCGGTACACCGCGCGCAGGCCCTGGGCGTCGATCATCGCCGCGCTGTTGGCCAGCTCATCGCCGGGCAGGCGTTCGCAGAAGCCGCCGACGATCACCAGATTCAGCTCACGGGCCAGGGCCTGCCACAACTGCAAGGTCGGACCGTCAACGGTTTCCGCCAGGCTCAGCGCTTCGTCGCGGTCGGCAAACACATAGCCGCTCTGCACCAGTTCGGGCAACACCACGACCTGCGCCCCCTGAAAGGCCGCTTGGCGAATCGCGCGCTCGGTGAGTGTGCGGTTATAGGTCAGGTCACCTATTTTCGGTGCCAGTTGGCAACAAGCGACCACGGTATTTTTTGCGTTGTTCAACGCCCTGCCTCCGCAGATGAATGGGTCATGGCGACGATGTCGCTCTCGCTCAGGGCGTCGATCACCCGGCGTTCGGCGGCCAGATCAATCGAACGGCTGAGCAGGTAATAGGTCAGCCCCGACACCACCAGGCCCACCAGCCAGGCGATGTCCACGCCTTCCAGTACCCGCGCCAGCGGGCCGACAAACACCTCTTTGCCGGCGGCGGCATCGAAGATGTAGAAGAACGGCACCATCGCGGCGAAGCCGATCAGGTACGAAACGATGCCGCGAAATTGCCAGGCGCCGTAGATGCCCTTCGGTGTGAAGAAATGCGGGATCGCATAGCGGCCCTTGCGCACGAAGAAGTAGTCCACCAGGTTGACGGCGGTCCACGGCACGAGGAAGTACAGCAACAGCACCAGGAAGGTGTTCAGCAGCGCGATGCCGTCCCCTTTGATCGACAGCACGCAGGTCAACAGAATCACGCTGATCACACTGATCGACAGCACGCGGGCGCGGGGTGTCGGGGAGATTTTTTTGATCGAGTCGACACCGGTCAGCAGCGTCAGCATGGCGCTGTAGGTGTTGAGCGCGATGATCGGCAAGAAGCCCGCCACCGAGACGATCACCAGCAGATTACCCAACCCCGGCACCATGGATGAACCGACCTGGTTCAACGCCACCAGTGCATCCGCTGCTTTCAACTGCTGCGCCAGCCAGGCGCCGAGGCCGATCATCCAGCTGCCGGACAACGAGGCACCGATGAACACCGCCGCGATCAATTTCACCCGGCTGGTGTTTTTCGGCAGGTAACGGGAATAGTCGGACACGTAGGGCGCATAGGAAATGTTGTAGCTGGCACCGATGGCGAACAGCGTGGCGAAGGCCACCCAGTTGAAGCCCAGATCGGTCGCCGGCGTGACACCTTCCTGACCCGCACCGAACATCAGGGCGATGGTCACCAGGGCGTACAGCGGCAAGGTCGCCAGCAAGGCCCACTTGAACGCCTTGTGCATCAGGTCGTGGCCGTAGATCGACAACAGCGCACCGATCAGCACCACGGTGACGGCGACGATGGTCGGGTCGATGCCGAACACATGTTCCAGGCCGTTCATGATCAGCGAGATATTCACCACGTTGAATCCGACGAACACGAACATGGTCGCCATCAACGCCAGGATCACCCCGCGATAGCCGAACTGGGCGCGGGACTGGATCATTTGCGGCAGGCCCATTTCCGGGCCCTGGGAGCCGTGGAACGCCATGAAAATGGTGCCGAACATGATGCCCAGGGCACCGGCGAGCATGGTCCACAGCGCGGACAAGCCGAGGCTCGGGCCGACAAAACCGATGGAGATGGTGAAGAAGTGGAAGTTGCCCAGGAACCAGAACGGCCCCTGGCTGCTGAGTTTGGCGTGACGTTCGTTTTCCGGAATGTAATCGATGGAGTGGCCTTCGATGGCCAATCCGCCACTCGCCTCGGCGGCGCGCGCAGACACTGGGGAACCTGACATACGATTGTTCCTATGCTGGTGTTTGTTGTTTTTGTGGTTACAGCGCTCGCTACGACGTCCAGATCGGGTGAAACTCCATAAAAATCTGACGATGACGCTGGTTTCACGGCAATGTAGGGCGTGAGTCCGGGCAATAAAATATCGCAGGCACACTGTTCACATAGATCAGCACCTATGTAATCGACAATCGGGAGCCCTCATGCTGGGAACTGTAACGGAGCTGGATCTGCGCCTGATCCGGGTATTTCTGACCGTCGTCGAGGCGGGCGGCATCTCGGCGGCGCAAACCGCCCTCAACACCACGCAACCGACGATCAGCGCGCAATTGGCGACGCTGGAAGCGCGGGTCGGTTTCCGTCTGTGCGAGCGCGGGCGTGGCGGGTTTTCCGTCACGCCCAAAGGCACGCAGTTCATCGAGGCGGCCCGACGCTTGCTGGCGGCGGCCGAAGGTTTCCGGGTCGAGGTGCAGCACATCAACCGCAAAGTCTCGGGCAGCATCAACATCGGCCTGCTGGGGCAAATCGATCCGGTGGCGAACAAGAAAATCGGCCTGGCCATTGCCCGTTTGCGGGCTCGGCACGAAGGGCTGTACTTCCATTTCACCGAGCTGTCGTCGTCCCTGCTGGAAGAGAAAATCATCAACGGCCATATCGACCTGGCCATTGGTTACTTCTGGCACCGCTTGCCCAGCATCGATTACTTCCCGCTGTTCCCGGAAACCCAGATTGCCTACTGCGCACCCTCGCATCCGCTGTTCGGCCAGGTCGGCGCACTGACCCGTGAAGACGTCAGCGGCTTTGACTGGGTCTGGCCGAGCCATCCGTTGCCGGAGATGCCGGCCCCCACCTCCATCGAACGCCTGACCGTGCTCACCGACAGCATGGACGGCGCGGCCCTGCTGATCCTGTCCGGCCAGCACCTGGGGTTTCTGCCGCAGCACTACGCGACCCGGCATGAACAGCTGGGGCAATTGCACCCGCTGAACCCGGAGCTGCTGCGTTATGAGGTGAGCTTTCATGCGGCGGTGCGGCATTCGTCTCGTCAGAAGGACCTGGTGAGTGCGTTCCTCAACGAGCTGATCGAGATTTTCGGAGCGGTGTAGGGCCCTGTGGGAACGGGCTTGCTCGCGAAAGCGGTGTATCAGCCAACATCAATGCTGGCTGTAATGACGCCATCGCGAGCAAGCTCGCTCCCACAGGGGGGGTGGGTGTACGCAACATCTGCCAGCAACCGAAATCACTGTGGGAGCTTGCTCGCGATAGCGGTGGGTCAGCCAACACCGATGCTGGCTGTAATGACGCCATCGCGAGCAAGCTCGCTCCCACAGGGGTTGGTGGGTGTACGCAACATCTGCCAGCAACCGGGATTACTGTGGGAGATTGCTCGCGATAGCGGTGGGTCAGCCAACATCAATGCTGGCTGTAATGACGCCATCGCGAGCAAGCTCGCTCCCACAGGGGTTGGTGGGTGTACGCAAAATCTGCCAGCAACCGGGATTACTGTGGGAGCGAGCTTGCTCGCGATAGCGGTGGGTCAGCCAACACAGATTCTGGCTGTAATGACGCCATCGCGAGCAAGCTCGCTCCCACAGGGGGTGGTGGGTGTACGCAACATCTGCGGGCAACCGGGATTACTGTGGGAGCGAGCCTGCTCGCGAAGGCGGTGGGTCAGCCAGCATCAATGTTGAATGTGCTGGCCTCATCGCGGGCAAGCTCGCTTCCACAGGGGAAATGTGGTGGTTTCAGAAATGGATGTCCTTGGCCGGGATCACATCAATCCGCGCCACGGAGCCGGTCAGGCGCTTCAGGTCCTTGTTGTGTTCGGCGATGATGTCTTCGGCGGTCTGGTTGCCGTTGTCGACGGTGGAGTGTGCGTCGCTCGCCAGCACCACGTCGTAGCCCAGTGTCAGGGCCTGGCGCACGGTGGCATTGATGCAGTAATCGGTTTGCAAGCCGCAGATGACCAGGCGCTCGAATTCTTGCACCGGCAACAGTTTTTGCAGGTGGGTCTTGTAGAACGAATCCGGGGTGGTCTTGCGCACGCGATGATCCTTCGGCGAGGTTTGCAGCCCTGCGGCCAGTTGCCAGCCGGGAACATCATGCGCCAGCGGGCTGCCCACTTCTTCGTGCTGGATCAGCACCACGGGCACGGCGGCCTTGCGCGCCCGCGCAGACAAGTCATTGATGGTGTCGATGACCCGGCCGATCTCGAAGCACTCGTACTCACCGGAACACAAAGCCTGCTGGACGTCGATGATTAACAACGCAGTGGTCATGATTTCCTTCCTTGAACGGTCGATGGTTCAGGGGACGAACATAAGCCCGTCCCCCTCCGGACACAACCCTCAGTAACCCAGCGACAACCCGGTGTTACGCCGTGGGTCGTTCGCCCCGTAGAAACGGTTCTTGCCCACCGGCTTACCACCCAGGGACGGTGCACCGACCAGGATCGCCGCCAGGTGGTTGGCGTCCTGCGGACCGGCAAACTTGTGCCCCCAGCTTTCGAGGATCTTCACTGTGTCCGGGCTGGTGGTGAAGGCTTCCAGGTTGGTTTCCTCCGGCAGCCACTGCTGGTGGAAACGCGGTGCATCCACCGCTTCTTGGATGTTCATGCCGTAGTCGATCACGTTGAGCATGGTCAGCAAGGTCGCGGTGATGATGCGGCTGCCACCCGGAGTGCCGACCACCATCACCACCTTGCCGTCCTTGGTGACGATGGTCGGGCTCATGGACGACAGCGGCGCCTTGCCGGGTGCGATGGCGTTGGCCTCGCCCTGCACCAGGCCGTACATGTTCGGCACGCCGATTTTCGAGGTGAAGTCGTCCATTTCATCGTTGAGGATGACCCCGGTCTTGCTCGCCATCACGCCCGCGCCGAACCAGTCGTTGAGGGTGTAGGTCACCGACACCGCGTTGCCCCACTTGTCGACGATGGAGTAATGCGTGGTGTTGTTGCCTTCATGGGGCGCTACGCCGGGCTTGAGTTCACTCGATACCGCGGCTTTTTGTGGGTTGATCGCTTCGCGCAGCTTGGTCGCGTAGTTTTTATCCAGCAGGTGGGCAATCGGGTTCTTCACGAAATCCGGGTCGCCCAGGTAGCTGTTGCGGTCCACATAGGCGTGGCGCATCGCTTCGATCTGATAGTGCATGCCCTGGGCCGAGTGATAGCCCAGATCCTTCATCGGATAGCCTTCGAGGATGTTCATGATCTCGCAGATCACCACGCCGCCGGAGCTCGGTGGCGGTGCCGAGACCACGTGGTAGCCACGGTAGTCGCACTCGATGGGCGCCAGTTCGCGGGTCTTGTATTTGTCGAGATCGGCCTGGGTGATGATGCCCTTGTTGGCCTGGCTGGAAGTGACGATGGCGTCGGCCACCCAGCCCTTATAGAACCCGTCGGCGCCTTTCTCGGAGATTTCCCGCAGGGTCTTGCTCAGGTCCTTTTGCACCAGCTTCTGGCCAACCTGCATCGGCTCGCCGTTGCTGAGGAAGATCGAGCCGGAATCCTTGATGTCCTTCTTGAACATGTCGGTGGCGTAGTCCAGCAGATCGACGTCGCCCTGCTCCAGCACGAAACCGTCTTCGGCCAGCTTGATGGCCGGGGCGATGATTTCCTTGCGCGGCTTGGTGCCGTACTTGGACAGCGCCAGTTCCATGCCCGAAACGGTGCCCGGCACACCCACGGCCAGGTGGCCACGGGTACTCAGGTCGGGAACGACGTTGCCGTCCTTGTCCAGGTACATGTTGGCGGTGGCGGCCAGCGGCGCTTTTTCACGGAAGTCGAGGAAGGTCTTGCGCCCGTCCGCCAACTGAATGGTCATGAAACCGCCGCCACCGAGGTTGCCTGCCGCGGGGTACACCACCGCCAGCGCATAGCCGACCGCGACCGCTGCGTCGACAGCGTTGCCGCCGCTCTTGAGCACATCCACGCCCACATGGCTGGCCAGGTGCTGGGCGGTGACCACCATGCCGTTTTCCCCCGTCGCCGGGGCTACGGAGGCAGCGTGAGCAGTCAGGCAGCTGAGAGCCAATGAGGTCGCAATCAGCGATTTGGCAAAAGGTTCGTACTTCATGAGTCGGTCTCTTCTTTTTATTAACCAGGGGGAACGCTTCAAAAGCAGTGAGCAAGTATGGTCGGGATTACGTATTGCGCCTCCTCGTCGAGGCAGTATCCTTAACGCTTGTTCAGCAATTTCCTGCGAGCCCTGGCATGACCTATACCTGCATCACCGTGGCTTCCCCGGTCGGCCAGTTGAAGCTGGTGGCGAACGGTTCGCGACTGGCAGCCATCCTCTGGGAAAACGACAAACCCGGGCGGGTGCGCCTCGGCCCGATGAGCGAGGCGCCGGACAACCCGATCCTGGTGCGTACCGCCGCGCAGCTGCGCGAATATTTTTCCGGCACCCGCGATCGCTTCGAACTGGAACTGGACTTTGCCGGCACGCAATTTCAGAAAAAGGTCTGGGCGGCGCTGCTGACCATCCCGTTCGGCGAGACCCGCAGCTACAGCCAGATCGCCGAACAGATCGGCAACCCGGCGGCGGTCAGGGCGGTGGGTGCGGCGAATGGCAAGAACCCGATTTCGATCGTGGCGCCGTGTCACCGGGTGATTGGTGCGTCGGGCAAGCTCACCGGGTTTGCCGGTGGGCTGGAGGCGAAGGCGTTGTTGCTCACCCTTGAAGGCGGGCAAACGCCCGGCACCGCACGCCTGCCCGGCTTTTGACCTTGTAGGAGCTGCCGCAGGCTGCGATCTGTTGATCTTGCATTGAAAAGATCAAAAGATCGCAGCCTGCGGCAGCTCCTACGGGGGAGATCAGGGTTGATTGAAGAGGTTTTTCATCGCCGCATACTGCAACAGCATGATGGTCTTGGCGTCGCAGATCTCGCCACGGTAGAACGCTTCGAGGGCGTCGTCGAACGCCCACTCCAGCACTTCCAGCTCTTCGGTTTCCGCCTCTAGCCCGCCACCGTCGCTGACTTTCGACCTGGCGTCGTACTCGGCAATGAAGAAGTGCAGTTTTTCCGTCACCGAACCGGGGCTCATGTACGCCTCGAACACCTTCTGCACATGGTGCACGCGGTAACCCGTTTCCTCCTCCGCTTCATCACGGATGCGGTCTTCAGGCGCCGCGCCTTCCAGCAACCCCGCCGCCACTTCGATCAACAGCCCGTCGTGACCGTTGACGAATACCGGCAGGCGAAATTGCCGGGTCAGTACCACGGTTTTCTTTTCGCGGTTGTACAAGAGAATCGCCGCGCCGTTGCCACGGTCGTAGACCTCCCGCACCTGGCGTTGCCACTCGCCGTTGTTGCGTTGGTAATCGAAGGTGATTTTCTTCAGCAGGTACCAGTCGTGGGACAACACCTGGGACTCGAGGATGTTGACCCGCTCGGCTGTGTTCGACATGACAACGCGTCCTGTTATTTGTCAGAGAGTGCACATGTTAGGTGAAAACCCGCCTCTTCAAGCAAGCTGCGCCTTGTACTCCTTCTCGTATTGCCCGGCCAACGACTCTTTCTGTTTGTCGTCGAGCAACTTGCCGGCCATCTGGAAGAACTTCTGCTCTTCTTCCTCGAGGTGGTGATGCACCGTCTCCGAGAGCTTCTTCGCGGTCACCAGCCAGGCCGGGCTGGACATTTCGGTGTCATCGAGCGCCTCCATCATTTCGTCCATTTCGTGATGTTCGGCGATGCCATGACGGCTGAGGTCGACGCCGTTGTCGAACTTCATCAGCGGAATGTAGAAATGCCGCTCTTCGGCCGTGGCGTGAGCCTGCAATTCTGACTTGAGTTGCTTGTACGCCTCGACCCGCTCAGGCGTATCGCCGCTGGTATGGATCAGCGCCTTGGCATAGGTCCGTTGGCGTTCGTGGCTTTCGCGCAAGGCTTCAAAAATGTTCACGGGGCGTTGTCCTCATCAGCGGCGTCTGGAGTGACGCGTCTTAAGGAATGACAGCTGGGCGCTGGCGACGGTTCAACTTTCCCGGGGATGGAACAATCACGGCAACCGGGATAGGCTGCGGCTTCACTGCCATAAGGATATAGCCATGAACCTGCGTATCGAACGCAAGCACAACCCCAGCGCCGAAGAACGCGAGGCGATCCTCGTGCCGTTGCGCGCCTACAACGCCTCGAAGTCTGCAAGCCCGCCACCGGAACATATCGCTTTGCTGATACGCGACGACAACGACGAAATCGTCGGCGGCGTTTACGCCCGGTTGTTTTATCAGTGGTTGTTCATAGACTTGCTGGCGGTGCCGGAACAGGCCCGGGGACAAGGCATGGGCACCAGGTTGATGCAGATGGCCGAAGACCTTGCGCGCGAAAAGGAATGCGTCGGTCTGTGGCTGGAAACCTTCGAATTCCAGGCGCCGGAGTTCTACAAGAAGTGCGGCTACAGCGAGATCGGGCACATTGCCGATTACCCGCCGGGGCACAAGCACTTCTTCTTCCAGAAGCGCCTGAGCTAAAAGATCGCAGCAGCTCCTACAGAGGACGCGAAACCTGTAGATACCGTCTTGAAC
>NZ_AKJO01000185.1:0-10039 GCF_000282295.1 Pseudomonas sp. GM33 | reverse complement strand
GTCGTCAACGATAACGCGGGAATTCTGGATAAACGCGGCGTCCTTGGGTTCTTCGCGAGCAGGCTCGCTCCTACAGGGGGTTGCGGTGCTGCATAAATCCCGAGCACAAAAAAAGCACCCCGCAGGGTGCTTCTTTTTTGTCCGGCTTCAGCAGATCAATGAGCCACCTGATTCTCAGACAGGATCAACTTGCCTTCCTTATCCACCGGAATCTGGTTGCCCGGATCACGATCCATGCGCACATTGCCTTCCTTACCGTCCAGCGAATACCGCACGTCGTAACCTACAACCTTGTCACTGATGTCGTTGACCGTGTTGCAGCGGGTCTGTGTCGTGGTGTAGGTATCACGCTCTTGCATGCCTTCCTGCACCTTGTTACCGGCGTAACCGCCACCGACTGCGCCCGCAACCGTGGCAATCTTCTTGCCGGTGCCGCCACCGATCTGGTTACCCAGCAAACCACCTGCCAATGCACCGACCACCGTACCGGCGATCTGATGTTGATCTTTCACCGGCGCCTGCCGGGTGACCGCTACATCCTTGCACACTTCACGTGGAGTCTTGATTTGTGTCTTGACCGGCTCAACGGCGAGTACTTGTGCGAACTCAGGACCGCTTTTAACCAGGCTGTAGGTGGCCACAGCGCCCCCGGCAGTCACACCGACAGCACCCAGTACAGCACCAACCAGCATCGACTTGTTCACATGAACCTCCTGGACCATCACATGCGGAACGTGTCCGCGCTTCTCCCAGCCTTGGAGCACAAAAAAAGGCGCGAGTTCAACTCGCGCCTTTTTTGGACTACATCGCAGAGAGAAACTTCCCTCAAGGACGGTCGTCGACTTCCTTCTCGGTATTGGCAGGAGGAATCAGGTCTTCCGTGCTCAGGTTCAGCCAGATCAGCACCACGTTCGCGATGTAGATCGACGAGTAGGTACCCGCCAGCACACCGATGAACAGGGCGATGGAGAAACCGAACAGGTTGTCGCCGCCGAAGAACAGCAGGGCCGCGATCGCCAGCAAGGTGGAGATCGAAGTCGCCATGGTCCGCAGCAGGGTTTGCGTGGTCGAGATGTTGATGTTCTCGATCAGGCTGGCCTTGCGCAGTACACGGAAGTTCTCACGAACCCGGTCGAATACCACAATGGTGTCGTTGAGCGAGTAACCGATGATCGCCAGTACCGCCGCCAGCACCGTCAGGTCGAAGGTGATCTGGAAGAACGACAGGATACCGATGGTCACGATCACGTCGTGGATCAGGGACACGATCGCACCGACCGCGAACTTCCACTGAAAGCGGAACGCCAGGTAGATCAGGATGCCGCCCAGCGCCATGAGCATGCCGAGGCCGCCCTGGTCGCGCAGCTCTTCACCCACCTGCGGGCCGACGAACTCGACGCGCTTGACCGTCGCCGGGTTCTCGCCGCCGACCTTCTGCAAGGCCTCGGCAACCTGGTGACCCAGCTGCGGGTCTTCGCCAGGCATGCGCACCAGCAGATCGGTGGTCGCACCGAAGTTCTGCACGATGGCTTCGTGATAACCCGCGGTTACCAACTGCTCACGCACCTTGGTGACATCGGCCGGACGCTCGTAGGTCAGCTCGATGAGCGTACCGCCGGTGAAGTCCAGGCCCCAGTTCATGCCCTTGTGGAAGACACTGAACAAGGCCAGTGCGGTAAGGAACAATGTGACGCCGAACGCAAAGTTGCGAACGCCCATGAAGTTGATTGTACGTAACATGGCAGCCCCTTAAATCCACAACTTCTTGAAGTCACGACCGCCGAAGATCAGGTTGACCATCGCGCGGGTCACCATGATGGCCGTGAACATCGAGGTAAAGATCCCGAGGGACATGGTCACCGCGAAGCCCTTGACCGGGCCGGTGCCCATGGCAAAGAGGATGCCGCCGACCAGCAGTGTGGTCAGGTTGGCGTCGAGAATCGCGGTGAAAGCCCGGCCGAAGCCTTCGTTGATTGCGCGCTGCACGGTCATGCCGGCGGCGATCTCTTCACGAATCCGCGAGAAGATCAGCACGTTGGCGTCGACCGCCATACCCATGGTCAACACGATACCGGCGATACCCGGCAGGGTCAGCGTTGCACCCAGCAGCGACATCAGCGCCAGCAGCATCACCATGTTCACCGCCAGAGCGACGGTGGCAATCAGGCCGAAGAAGCGGTAGATGGCCATGATGAACAGCGAGACGAACAGCATGCCCCACAGCGACGCGTCGATACCCTTGGTGATGTTGTCGGCACCCAGGCTTGGACCAATTGTGCGTTCTTCAGCAAAGTACATCGGTGCAGCCAGACCACCGGCACGCAGCAGCAGTGCCAGCTCGGACGACTCGCCCTGGCCGTTCAGGCCGGTAATACGGAACTGCGCACCCAGCGGCGACTGGATGGTCGCCAGGCTGATGATCTTCTTCTCTTCCTTGAAGCTCTGCACCGC
Organism: Pseudomonas sp. GM33; assembly: GCF_000282295.1. NCBI lineage: Bacteria > Pseudomonadati > Pseudomonadota > Gammaproteobacteria > Pseudomonadales > Pseudomonadaceae > Pseudomonas > Pseudomonas sp. GM33. The sequence goes on along the minus strand of NZ_AKJO01000185.1, from coordinate 7,588 downwards.
CACGTCTTTCTCGACGCCGTTGACCACTTGCTTGGTGTAAGTGGTGACCGGACGCTGCTCGATGAAGATCACCGCCATGCTGCGACCGACGTTCGAACGGGTCGCACGGCTCATCAGCTCGCCGCCGTGGCCGTCCAGACGAATGTTCACTTCCGGCGTACCGTGCTCGCCGAAGCCGGCCTTGGCGTCAGTCACCTGGTCACCGGTGATGATCAGGCCACGCTCGATCAGCGCAGGAGGACGCTTGCCCTCACGGAACTCGAAGGATTCGGAAGTGGCTTTCGAAGCACCCGGCTCAGCAGCCAGACGGAACTCGAGGTTGGCCGTCTTGCCGAGGATACGCTTGGCTTCGGCGGTGTCCTGCACGCCCGGCAGCTCAACCACGATGCGGTTGGCGCCCTGGCGCTGGACGATCGGTTCGGCAACACCCAGCTCGTTGACGCGGTTACGTACCGTGGTCAAGTTCTGCTTGATGGAGTATTCGCGGATTTCCGCCAGCTTGGCCGGGGTCATCGCCAGACGCAGCACCGGTTGACCATTGAGGTCGGCCGGAACAATGTCGAAATCGTTGAAGTTCTTGCGGATCAGCACACGGGCCTGTTCACGGCTGTCTTCATCAGCGAAGCCCAGCTGGATGGCACCATTGAGTTGCGGCAGGCTGCGATAGCGCAGCTTTTCTTTACGCAGCAGGCTCTTTACATCGCCTTCGTAGACTTTCAGACGCGCGTCGAGGGCTTTGTCCATGTCCACTTCCAGCAGGAAGTGCACACCACCGGACAAGTCCAGACCCAGCTTCATCGGGTGCGCAGCGAGGTTGCGCAGCCATTGCGGGGTGGTTTGTGCCAGGTTCAGCGCGACGACGTAGTCATCACCCAACGCCTTGCGCACAACGTCCTTGGCCGGCAGCTGGTCTTCAGCCTTGGTCAGGCGAATCAGCCCGCCCTTGCCGTTGGCGGCCAGGGTGGCAGCCTTGACGTTGATCCCGGATTCCTTGAGCGCCGTGCTTACACGATCCAGATCAGCCTGATTGACCTGCAGCGCAGTGCTTGCACCGCTGACCTGAATGGCCGGGTCATCAGGGTAAAGATTGGGAGCGGAATAAATCAGACCGACCGCCAGCACCGCCAGGATCAGAATGTATTTCCACAGAGGATATTTGTTCAGCATCACGCCGCCCGTTTATGACGCGGGGCGCCTTGCGCGCCCCGTCGATTGAAGATGAAGTTGAAACTTAGATCGCTTTGAGCGTGCCTTTTGGCAGCGTCGCGGCGATGGCACCTTTCTGGAATTTCATTTCGACGGTGTCGGAAACTTCCAGAACGACGAAATCGTCGGCCACTTTAGTGATCTTGCCGGCGATGCCGCCGGTGGTCACAACTTCGTCACCCTTTTGCAGGCTGCTCAGCAGGTTTTTCTGCTCTTTGGCGCGCTTGGCCTGTGGACGCCAGATCATCAGGTAGAAGATGACCAGGAAGCCGACCAGGAAAATCCACTCGAAACCGCCGCCCATAGGGGCTGCCGCAGGTGCTGCAGCGTCTGCCATGGCATTAGAGATAAAAAAGCTCATTTAGCACTCCAGTTGCAAATGTTGAATCTTGGGGTCAGAAAACTCAGTCCAAAGGCGGAACAGGTAACCCGCGTTTGGCGTAGAAGGCATCGACAAAGGCGGCCAATGTACCCTGTTGAATAGCCTCGCGCAAACCAGCCATAAGCACTTGATAATGACGCAAGTTATGGATGGTATTGAGCATGCTTCCCAGCATTTCGCCGCACTTGTCCAGGTGATGCAGATAAGCGCGGGAGAAGTTCTGGCAGGTATAGCAATCGCAGGTCGGATCGAGCGGCGAATCATCATGGCGATGGAACGCGTTTCGGATCTTCAGCACGCCGGTATCGATGAACAGATGCCCATTGCGGGCATTACGGGTTGGCATCACGCAATCGAACATGTCCACACCGCGGCGCACACCCTCAACCAAGTCTTCCGGTTTGCCAACGCCCATAAGGTAACGAGGTTTGTCAGCCGGCATCATGCCCGGCAGGTAATCCAGCACCTTGATCATCTCGTGCTTGGGCTCGCCCACCGACAGGCCGCCGATGGCCAGGCCATCGAAGCCGATCTTGTCCAGGCCTTCCAGGGAGCGCATGCGCAGGTCCTGGTGCATGCCGCCCTGAACGATGCCGAACAGCGCTGCGGTATTGTCGCCATGGGCTTCTTTCGAACGCTTGGCCCAACGCAACGACAATTCCATGGAAATACGGGCGACGTCTTCATCCGCCGGGTACGGCGTGCATTCGTCGAAAATCATCACGATGTCGGAGCCCAGGTCACGCTGGACCTGCATCGACTCTTCCGGCCCCATGAACACCTTGGCGCCATCGACCGGGGAAGCGAAGGTCACGCCCTCCTCCTTGATCTTGCGCATGGCACCCAGGCTGAACACCTGGAAACCGCCGGAGTCGGTCAGGATCGGGCCTTTCCACTGCATGAAATCGTGCAGGTCGCCGTGCTTCTTGATCACTTCCGTGCCCGGGCGCAGCCACAGGTGAAAGGTGTTGCCCAGAATGATTTCAGCGCCAGTCGCCTCGATATCCCGTGGCAGCATGCCCTTGACCGTGCCGTAGGTGCCCACCGGCATGAAGGCCGGGGTCTCGACGGTACCGCGCGGGAAGGTCAAACGACCGCGACGAGCCTTGCCATCAGTGGCCAGCAGCTCGAAAGACATACGACAGGTGCGACTCATACTGTTTCCTCTGGGCCCGATTCTTTAGGGGCAGTCGGCGCAGGATTACGCGTGATGAACATCGCATCACCGTAGCTGAAAAAGCGGTAACCGTTATCGACGGCGGCCTTGTAGGCGGCCATGGTCTCGGGATAACCGGCGAACGCCGAAACCAGCATCAACAGCGTGGATTCGGGCAAATGGAAGTTGGTGACCAGGGCATCGACCACATGAAACGGCCGGCCAGGGTAAATGAAAATGTCTGTATCGCCGCTGAACGGCTTGAGCACGCCATCGCGCGCCGCACTTTCCAGCGAGCGCACACTGGTGGTCCCCACCGCCACCACACGACCACCGCGCGCGCGGCAGGCGGCAACGGCATCGACCACATCCTGGCCGACTTCCAGCCATTCGCTGTGCATGTGGTGGTCTTCGATCTGCTCGACCCGCACCGGCTGGAACGTACCCGCGCCAACGTGCAGGGTCACGAACGCCGTCTCGACGCCCTTGGCGGCAATCGCCTCCATCAGCACCTGATCGAAATGCAGCCCCGCCGTCGGCGCCGCCACCGCGCCCAAACGCTCGGCGTAGACGGTCTGGTAACGCTCGCGGTCGGCGCCTTCATCCGGGCGGTCTATATAAGGAGGCAACGGCATGTGCCCGACGCGGTCGAGCAGCGGCAACACCTCTTCAGCAAACCCCAGCTCGAACAACGCATCATGGCGCGCCAGCATCTCGGCCTCGCCACCGCCGTCGATCAGGATCTTCGACCCAGGCTTCGGCGACTTGCTGGAACGCACATGGGCCAGCACGCGATGACTGTCGAGCACCCGCTCCACCAGGATTTCCAGCTTGCCGCCGGAAGCCTTCTGGCCAAACAGCCGCGCCGGAATCACCCGGGTATTGTTGAACACCATCAAATCGCCGGGGCGCAAATGCTCCAGCAAATCAGTGAATTGACGGTGTGCCAGGGCGCCGCTGACCCCATCCAGGGTCAACAGACGACTATTGCGACGCTCGGCCAAAGGATGGCGGGCAATCAGCGAATCAGGGAGCTCGAAAGTAAAGTCAGCAACGCGCATGATGGGGTTCGTCTAGCAGGGCCGGGAAGTCTAGCGGAATTATCAAAAATTCTCCATGTACCTGATTGACCAGCGGTTATCTCATCTCTATACTTCGCCGCCATTGAGCCCTGATGGCGGAATTGGTAGACGCGGCGGATTCAAAATCCGTTTTCGAAAGGAGTGGGAGTTCGAGTCTCCCTCGGGGCACCAAAATTAAGAAAGGTCTTGCTTAGCAAGGCCTTTTTTTTTCGCCTGCGATAAAGTGGCCAGCACCCCACCCACAAACACCCCGACAACGCACCAACCTGTAGGAGCTGCCGAAGGCTGCGATCTTTTGATCTTGCTCTCTTCTGCCCCTCTCGCCGGAAGAACACTTCACAAGGATTCCCCCCATGGAATTGCACCTGGAAACCGTCGCCCTCTTCTCCCTCAAACTGGCTTATGAATCGGAAGGTCAGAGCCCGATTTTGCGTGACGATCTGGTCATGGGTGATTACCAGCGGGATGTGTTTGAGTTGCTGGTGCGGCGGGGGGATGTTGAGGGAATCCAATTGAAAATGGACGAGTGCCTCGAGTTGGCGCTGGAAGCCATCGGCGGTGTGGATAAACCGTTGGGCCGCGAGTTACAAAGGTTGGCAGGTGAATTTTCCAGTATTCAGACGATGGAGCAACTTGATGCTCCGCTCATCGCACTCAAGGACTACCTGAAAGACATTCAATGAATGAAGGTGGGCGGTCTAAAAAGGAGGAAGCCCTACAACCGGCTAGACGCTCGTCGCCACGTCTTATCCAATATCAAATTTGTCTCCTTTTTTCATGAAGAAGTAATAAATCCGTCCCCTTTCTCTTTCCAAACGACTTGAAAAATTCACTTACTTCAGGCAAGCAACACAAACCTTGCTTCAAGCCTATGCAATAACTCAAACGTATTCAAAAAATGAACATTAAGTTCCTGACAAATATTGGGAATTATGAATTTCCGTTTAGCGTCGAGATTCAGCACTTCATGAGTAACGACTGTAGACCCTGTAGTCATCGCTTTCGCAATTAACCAAGGGTCAGCACCCGCCAAAAACTCCTCCATAGCGCCTACTTTCATCTTAGGCGATTGATCAGCCACGAGCCCCGCGACCTGCGCGAATGCCAGTTGCGTATCCTGATCGGTGGTGGAGTGAAAGAAATCAGAGTTTCCCTTCGCCCAACCGGCCAGATCATCATGTCCTTTAGTTAGCTCGTCCATTACCGGTGCAATGCTGGCTAAAGCTAATGCTTTATTTTTAAGCAATAACCATTGCCAAAATCCAGGACAGATAGCCATCCCGTAGTAACGATTCTTCGCTTCGATCAGTGTGTTTGCGTCGAGTAAATAATTCATTCCGTGATCTTGCTGGCGAGAGTCCTTAATTTGGCAGGTTGCACGCCGAGCAAGTGTCCCGCCTCGCGCAGCAGCATCCGGCCACTCATTGCTTCAGTCAGCACTGCCTTGCTTAGACGAGGGCTGTTTTTCGCGGTGGCGTTACGGTAATAGTCACCCGCTCCGCCTTTTTCATCCTGGAAAGTCTTGAGGATCATTCGATAGTAAGCGCTGTAATGCGCTTGGCTTATATATCCGAGATCCAATGCGCGGCGACCGATCGCCAACTTACTGATGTGAAACCGACTCGCTAGCGGAGCTAAATTGTCTTCCCAGTTAACATCTGCATTCCATAGGGCGCGGAATTGGGTTTCGGGTGCCAGAAACTCACCTGCAACTGCATTGCAGAAACGCTCCTCCTCTCGACCATTGGCGGTATTTCCGTCAGACACTCCACTGCTACCAATCCAGATATGAGCCAGTTCGTGAAGTAAGGTGAACAGCCTGGCGGTGGGAGCGTCGGAACTGTTGATAAATACGACGGGGGCAAAGGCATTGCTGATGGCAAAACCCCGAAATTCGCTCACTTCCAGTTTGCGGTGAGTATTCCCTAGCGCAATACCACTGCGCATAACCAAAATGCCAACCGTTTCCGCAGCATCGATCAAGGCACGGCTGTATTTTTCGTAATCCAATCGAGCAATGTCAGGGTTCACGCCGAGGACTCGGCGAATATCGTCCACCACCTCTTTGACTTGAGATCGGCTATTGAAGCGACCTACAAAAGCAAGCGGCTGATGCTCCTGGTGTTGCAGATACTCCAGGTACCAGTCCTGCTTACGTATTGCATCCCTTACGGTGTCCAACAGTTCCAGAGTGGGACGTTGAGGAGCAATTCCTCCCACTGTCCGCAGATCAGGTAAAGGCAGTTGTTCGACGGGTGGCTGCTGAAGAAATAGGAAGCCAAACGGGATGTGAGCGACACTCGCCCACTTTTGAGCCTGAAGGAAAGTTGGTTTGGTCTCGCCAGCCTCCCATTCCTGTACGCGATCAGGTTTCACTGGCAGTTTTTTAGCAACCTGCTCAGTGGAGAGACCTGCACGCTCCCGAGACCAGGTGAGCAGGCTTGGATTGACGAAGGCGGCTTGGCTCATAGGGTCGCAGGCAAATCAGATGGGGCTAGTAACCATTCAAGAGCATTCTTGGCAGGTGCGTCCGACTGACGCTGGTTCCCGTTATCTGGCATTGCCTTTCTCCTTGGCTATTTGAGGTCTGGTGGCAGCGACTACAGATTAGTCGATAAGCAGGCTGCCAACGTCAGGAGCGCGCGATTATGAGGTAAATCCTCAACGACCCGAAGCGCAAATATGTAACCCGCGGACAGATGGCATTGCCCTTTTCCAGCGCCGCGCCGTCATCACGCGGATATCCCAAAGACTGACCACATAATCACCCAGCGCTCTCGAAGGTTGCAGCAAAACGATCTGCGCGATACCCTCCCACCGTCGCTGCCAATTCAGCGACCGGGTGTGGTAACCCGAGTTATTCAAGGCGCAACAGCGCCCCAATCACGTCATCAGGCGCTTTTTTTATGCCTGCGGCGTGAGTTATGGCGGCTGTGCGTGGGACGCCCTCGGGCGTGCCGGTTTCCTTGATTCCCGGTTTACCACCCTGCGCACAGCTGTCACCCATTCGTGTGGTAACGAACGTGGCAGCTCCTCATATCAAGGAGTTGGATAATGCGCAGTATCAATCCGTTTGAAATTTGGCTTTTCTCTCTATGCGATTCCCAATCGCGTAACGCCCTCCCCCATTGCCTCTCCATCCTCGGAGGTGGCCAATGACTGAACAACCTGAACTAAAAACCATCGGCCTGACACCCGCGATCTACTGCGCGGATCAAGCGTTGTTTCATGTCACTCGCGGCGTCCCTCTCGGCGATGCGTTGTCCATGGCCTCCGATTTTCTGTTCCTGGCCAAGACGCTCACTGAAGATGCTGCTTATGCCAGAGACACCGACCGTCACGCCTGGGCGGCGCATTATCTGACTTCGATGAGCAAGGCGTTGGTGGATGATGCGGTGAAGGTGCTGAGGCGGGATCGGGATAATGAAGTGGCGTCCAAGCGGGCGGGGGCTAAGGCTGAGGGGTAGTGGGCGACGCGCCGGGATCGCTTTTGGCTTCAAGCGTCAGGTGTGATGTTGTGAGGGCGGGCTTGGTTGCGGTGGGCGGGGTGTTCAGCGGGACATGTGGATGCCTTGGGTTTTTCGCGAGCGGGCTCGCTCCTACAGGGGGTTGTGGTTCAGTTCAGGGGGTTGTGTTGGCTGGGCTGGCGCCTTCGCGGGCAAGCCCGCTCCCACAGGGGTTGCGGTGAGCTGGCTGGCGTTGTTTGGCTCCAGTGGGTTGTGATTGTGGTGCACCCCCGCCATTGATAGTGGTTGGGCTGGC
>NZ_AKJO01000184.1:0-35531 GCF_000282295.1 Pseudomonas sp. GM33 | reverse complement strand
CAGTTTTGATCTTCAGTGAACGCCAATCCCACGGCTGGCCACAATCCCTGTGGGAGCGGGCTTGCCCGCGAAGAGGCCGGCACATCCAACAGAAATGTCGGTTGACCCACCGCTTTCGCGAGCAGGCTCGCTCCCACAGTTTTGATCTTCAGTGAACGCTAAACCCACGGCTGGCCACAGTCCCTGTGGGAGCGAGCCTGCTCGCGAAGAGGCCGGCACATCCAATAGAGATATTGGCTGAACTACCGCCTTCGCGAGCAAGCCCGCTCCCACAGGGTTTTCTGCTTACCGACAGGTATCAGGCTTGCAGCTTGAGCCCAGGGGAGCAGGATCAGCTTGATTCGCGCTGACCACAATCTCCGGATCACCGATAGACCTGTGGGAGCGAGCTTGCTCGCGATGGCGGTGTGTCAGACACATGGATGTTGAATGTATGGCCGCAATCGCGAGCAAGCTCGCTCCCACAGGGATATGCGTATACCAATGGGCATCAGGCTTGCAACTTGAGGCCGGGCGCCTGTAACGGATCCTCCGTCAACTCCCGAATGAACAACCCCAGCAACTCCGATTGGCTGCCAATCCCCAGTTTGGCGTAGATGTTCTTGCGGTGAATTTTCACCGTGCCCGGGCTGATGTTCAGTTGTTCGGCCACCGAGGCGCTGGAGTGGCCGCGCAGCAATAGCTGCACAATCTCCTGCTCGCGCCCGGTGAGGATGTGCGCGCCGAAGTGGTCGAAGGCTTCGCGGATCTTGAAGTCCAGGTCTTGCGCCGGTCGCGGTTGCTGGGCCTGACGCAAACGCCAGGCTTCATTGATGACCTGCTCGACCACCGCTTGCGCGCATTCGACGAGCTGCATTTCGTCCCGGCTGAAGGCGCAACTGGCACTGGAGCGCATCAGCGACAACACCGCCATGGCACCACCACCGAGGTCGACGAAAAACGCCACTTCCTCGGCCAGGCCGGTCTGCTGGTAATAGGTCAGGAAGTATTCGCCAAGGTAGAAATGGTCGGGGGCGAACTGGCGCAGGCGCCACAGCCCCGGCGCCTGTCCGCGTGTACAAGCCAGGTAGAACGGATCGAGCAGGTAAGGTCCGCACTGGTAGTCGTCCACGTACACCGCGCGCTTGTCCGCCGAAAACGTATCGAACAACGCCAGGGGCCGGTGATTGCCTTCGTAGACAAACAACACGAAATGATCGACCGGGCAGATTTGTCGAAGCCAGTGGCTCAACCCCGACAGCCGCGCATGCCCGGCAGGCAGGTCGAGCAGGTGGGCGACTCCGGTGGTCCAGAGTTTCAGTTCCTTGGGGCGCATGGCGGCTACAGGCAGAGGAGGATGGCCTTTGGATGCACAAAGTACGCCATGGCGGGTGGCCCCCTGTGGAGCGGGGTGGCGCACGGCAAGGCGTTTGAAAGACGCACCGCATTGGGGCCGGGTGTTACCGAGTGCTACAGGGTTGGTAGCAGAAGTGATCAGCCGGTTGAGTGGTGCTGGACGATCTGGATGAGGTTGCCGCAGGTGTCGTCCAGTACCGCGAGGGTGACCGGTCCCATCACCGTCGGCGGGCGGGTGAAGTGAACCCCGGCGGCGCTGAGCCGGGCATATTCGGCTTGCACGTCGTCGACGCCGAAAAACGTGCAGGGAATGCCGTCCTGCTTGATTGCGCTCTGGAAGGTTTTTGCCGCGCTATGGGCATTAGGCTCCAGCAGCAGCTCGACGCCATCGGGATCGCCCGGGGACGTCAGCGTCAGCCAGCGATGTTCGCCCATGGGAATGTCATGCTTGAGTTCAAAGCCGAGTACATCCCGGTAGAACGCCAGTGCCTTGGCCTGATCATCGACGAGCACGCTGGTGACTACGATTTTCATGGGGTATTCCTCCTTATGATCATTCACGCTCCCGAGGGGCGTTTGCCAGTAGACGGCAACAGTATGGTGAGAATTCCCAGCAGTGGCAGGAAAGAACACAGCGTGTACACGTACTCGATGCCATGGATATCGGCCAGGTGCCCCAGCAGCGCAGCACCGATCCCGCCAAAACCGAACATCAGGCCGAAGAACACCCCGGCGATCATGCCGACATTGCCGGGCACCAGTTCCTGGGCGAAGACCACGATGGCCGAGAATGCCGAGGCGAGGATGAAGCCGATGATCATGCTCAACACGCCCGTCCAGAACAGGTCGACGTAGGGCAGGGCGAGGGTGAACGGCGCTGCGCCGAGGATCGAGAACCAGATTACCCGCTTGCGGCCGATCCGGTCGCCGATCGGGCCGCCAAAGAACGTACCCGCCGCGACGGCACCGAGGAACAGGAACAGGTACAGCTGCGAACTGGCCACCGACAGGTCGAATTTTTCGATCAGGTAGAAGGTGAAGTAACTGGTGAAGCTGGCCATGTAGAAGTATTTGGAAAACACCAGCAACGCCAACACCACCAGGGCGAAGGTCACCCGCCGTTTCGACAGGCCGTGGGTGGCCTTGCTGCCTTGCTTGAGCTTGAACAGGTTCAGGTGATTGCGATACCAGCGGCTCAGGCCGTATTGCACGAGGATGGCGAACACCGCGAACAGCCCGAACCAGGCAACGTTGCCCTGGCCATAGGGAATGATGATCGCGGCGGCCAGCAAGGGGCCGAAGGCGCTGCCGGCGTTGCCGCCGACCTGAAAGGTCGACTGTGCCAGGCCGTAGCGACCGCCCGAGGCCAGGCGCGCCACCCGCGAGGTCTCCGGGTGAAAGGTCGACGAGCCAACCCCCACCAGCGCCGAGGCCACGAGAATCGCCGGGAAGCTGCCGACCATCGACAGCATCAGGATACCGATCAGGGTGCAGACCATGCCGGCCGGCAGCAGCCACGGTTTGGGATGACGGTCGGTGTAGAAGCCGATCCAGGGTTGCAGCAATGAGGCGGTGAGCTGGAAGGTCAGGGTGATCAGGCCGACCTGGGTGAAGCTCAGGCCATAAGTGGCCTTGAGCATCGGGTAGATCGACGGCAGCACGGCCTGGATCAGGTCGTTGATCAGGTGCGCCAACGCACAGGCGCCGATCACGCGCATGACCAGGGGGCTGGCCTGGCTGGCGACCGAGACGGCGGGTGAGGGCGAGCTGAGGGTGGTGGTCGACATGGGCGGGTTTCCGGATAAAAAACGCGAGCCGCGAACGCAAGGCGCAGCCAATTTCAGGGTTCGGCGTTATCCTATGGCCCACAAAGTCGCCCGTCTCGCGCAACTCGGGCACCGACCATCGCAAAAAGGGCGTCATGATCAAGCCATTGCAAACATTTCTTGCGGAGATCGACCAGGGCGGCTGGAGCGTTCGCAGCAGTGCGACCGACTACCCGGAAAACTGGTTTATCGCGCCGCATTCCCATGAAAAGCATCAACTGATCTATGCCATCGAAGGCGTGATGGTGGTGCACGCCGCCACCAGCCAATGGACAGTGCCGCCGAGCCGTGGCATCTGGATGCCGAGTGGGGTCGTGCATTGGATTCGCTGTGTCGGGCCGATCAAGATGCGCAGCGTGTTTGTGCACCCCGGCGCGAGCCCGGACCTGCCCGGCGAAACCCGCGCGGTGAGTGTGTCCGCATTGCTCAGTGAGCTGATCAAGGTCTCGGTGGATTTCGATTTCAATTGCAATCCGGACTCGCGGGAAGCCCGGGTGCTGCGGCTGATCCTGGATGAACTGACGATCCTGCCGACCTTGCCTTTGAACCTGCCGCAGCCCACCGATCAACGGATCAACCAGATCTGTAGCGCGTTGCAGCAGGACCCAGGCGATGGCTCGACCTTGTCGGACTGGAGTGCGCGGTTGAGTCTCGACGCCAAAACCATCCAGCGCCGCTTCCGCAAGGAAACCGGCATGACCTTCGGCCAATGGCGCCAGCAAGCGCGACTGCTGCTGGCGCTGGAACGCATCGCCGTCGGGGAGAAGATCATCGACATCGCCGGGGAGCTGGGGTACGACAGCCCGAGCGCGTTCACGACCATGTTCAAGAAGCAGTTCGGCAAGACGCCGAGTGATTTTTTCAGGTGAGGCGGCCGCCCGTGGGACGGCCGCTTGACGCTTGAATCCGTTCAGGATCCTTGCGGTGTTTCACCCCGCGCCAGTCGGGCATTGATGTCTTCGATGACCGCCGGCAGATCGACGATGGTGTCGATCAGGTAGTGCGGGCGGGAGCCTTCGAACATCTTGACGATGCGGGCCCGCTCACTGTCCAGCCGGTCGGAAGGCAGGGCCTTGTATTGCTCGTAGGTCAAGCCCAGGGCATTGCCGGAACAGGTCAGCGCGACCGTCCACATCCCGGCGGCACGGCCTTCGAGAATGCCGGGCCAGGTGTCGTCGACCTTGACGCAGGCGGCGACGTCGCTGATCCCCAGGGCAATCACGTTGGCCAGGGCCTGGGCCGGGTAGGGGCGGCCGTTCGGCACCTCGTCGGTGGCCACCACATGGTCCGCCACGTAGCCATTGTGCCGCGCCAGTTCGACCACTTTTTCCATGACCACGGCCGGGTAACCGGAGCAGGAACCGATTTTCAGGCCCTTGTCGCGCAAGGCGTCGATGGTGTTCAGCGCGCCGGGTATCAGGGCCGAGTGCAGGGCGATTTTCTCGATCTGCAGTGGCATGAAGCGCTCGTAGAGTGCGGTGACATCGTCATCGGTCGGCAGGCGGTCAAACACGGCACGGTAGCGCTCGGCGATCTGCGGCTGATTGCACAGGGTGCGGATGTGATCCCACTTGCCCATGCCCATCGGGCCCCGGGCTTCTTCCAGCGAAACGGCGACGCCGAACTCGGCAAAGGCTTCGACGAAAATCTGCGTGGGGGCGAAGGAGCCGAAATCGACAACGGTGCCGGCCCAGTCCAGGACCACGGCTTGCAGTTGGGTCGGTTGTTGGTAATTCATGGTGTTTCTCCATTTTTTGTTGTGGGCAGGCCGTCCCTCCTGTCGCCAGGAAGTAGGCCTGTGGATTGCTCAAGGGTGAGACGAAATCAGGTGGCCGGCGTTGGGCTCGAGTCGAACAGCTCCGCGATCATCGGCCGGTTTCGGCGAATGCCCAGGCAGCACAGGTGGTAGTCGATGGAAAACGGGTGATTGACGAAGGTGATCGGTTTGGTGCCGGGCGTTTCGGCGTACTCGACGGCCGAGACGAAACCGATACCGATGCCCTTGGCGATGGCATGGACGATGGCCTCGCGGCTGTTCAACTGCATGACGCAATTGAGGGCGACGCCCAGGCGCTTGCAGCTTTCCTCTACCAATTGGCGAGTGCGGGAGCTTTTTTCCCGCAGCACCCATTTCTCTTCGCTGATCTGCTCGACATGGACTTCTTTCTGCCGGGCCCAGGGATGGTCCTCGCGCACCACCGCAATGATCGGGTAGCGCCGGTAAAGCTGCGTGTCAAAACGCTGGTCGAATTCGGACAGGGCCAGGATCGCCACATCGATATCGAAGTTGAACAGGCGATCCAGGGTCTCTTTTTCCGGAGAAAACGAGGTTTCCAGCTCGATGTCCGGGTGCCGCTGCATCAGTTCGTAGGTCAGGTTCATCGCAATGGGCGGGGACACCGCGCCCAGGCGCAGCATGCCGGTCTTGCGTTGCTTGAAACTCTGCAGCAGTTGCACGGCTTCATCCTCCTGGCCGAACAGGCCCTGGGTGATCGCATAGAGTTGGTGCCCGGCGGCACTCATTTCGATAAAGCGGCCGCGGCGATGGAACAGCTCCACGGAAAACTTCTTCTCCAGGGCATTGACCTGCTCACTGACCGTGGGCTGGCCGACGCTCAGGTACTCGGCGGCGAGGGTGAAGCTGCCGGTCTTGGCCACCGCATGAAATGAACGTAGCCACTTGTGGTACTGGTACATAGACGATCCTGTTCCTGAGCCGCTGGCACTGATTCAATCTGTCCAGCCAGGCAATCAACGCCTGATGAACAGCGCTACCGACGCGCTGCAGAGACAGGCAGCGGTGACCACGATGAAGATCAGCGAGGTGTTGCCGGTACTGTCGAGCATACTGCCGATCAGCGGTTCCGCCAGGCCGGCGAACAGGTAGGACGAGAAGTTCATCACCCCGGTCGCCGTGCCGGCGCGCTTGGCGCCTACCAGGTCCGGGCACAGCGCCCAGAAGCTGGAAGCGGGGCCGTACACGAAGAAACCGCAGAGGAACAAGGCCACAAGGCCGGTCGCGCTGTGGGGGGCAAGGGTCCACATCCACAAGCTGGTGGCCGCGCCCAGGAACATGTAGAGCATGATCGCCAGGTAGCGTTTGGAGCCGAACAGCTTGTCCGAGATCCAGCCGTTGCTCAGCGCACCGATGGCCATGCCGACCGGAAGGGCCACGGTGATCCATTTCGGATCGATCATGCTGTCGCCGCTTTTCCAGTTGGCGCCCAGAAAGTGCACCGGCACCCAGACGATCAAACCGTAGCGGGCAGCGTTCTGGAACCCCAGGGACACGGCGGCGATGATCAGGCGAAAGTTTTTCAGAACAGCCTTGTAACGCTGCGCGGAAGTTTCGACTTCGCCATGGGCCACTTCATGGCTTTTGTCCTCGGCGTTGGCCACACCGGTGTCGGCCAGCGGTTCGAATCCCAGGTCTTGCGGACGCTCGCGGGCCACCAGGTAGAAGATGATGCCGCCGGCCAGCATGAGCAACACGGGCAGGCGGAAGATCCAGCGCCATTCCAGATGCATCACTTCCAGCACGACGATCGAGGTCACGTAGGAAAGAACGGAAGCGCAACCGGCCGCGAACACGTAGAAGCCGTAGACCTTGCCGCGTTCACCTGCGCTCCACCAGTTGGAGATCAGTCGGCTGCCCGGTGCCCAGCCCAATGCCTGGAAGTAGCCATTGATGCCCCAGGGCAGGATCAGCCCGGCGAAACCGCTGGCGAAACTGGTCACCCAGTTGGCGCCACAGGACAGCACGGCGCCCAGGGTCATGATGCGTCGGCCACCGAATTTGTCGGCGAGGTTGCCGTTGATGGCCTGGCCAATGGCGTAGGCCCAGAGCATGGCGGCCGACGCCCAGCCAAGGTGCTCTTTGGTAAAGCCGAACTCGGCCTGGATACCCGGGATGGCGAAACCGAACGTTTGTCGCCCGGTATAGAAAAACAGATAACAAAACATGGCAGCCAGCAGCATGCGCCACTGGGCGACGCGAAACGATGCGCTGTGGACGGCGAGACCTGGCATGGTTTGGGCACGATTCATGATCTTTTCCTTATTCTTGTTCGTTCCCTGCGAGTTGCGTCGCAGGGTGCACTCTTTTTCAGGTGCGGCAGGAAATCGTCGCGGCTCGTTACGCCGCTGGCAGTGTAGTGTCTTGGGGGCTGTCGAGCCCTAGGCCGCTCGTGAGCCGATGAAGTTCTTGCCGCGTGCACCCTGCAGGGCGAAGTCGATCATGGCTTGCGCCTCTTCGGCCGTTACGCCGTAGTCGGCGAACTCGGTTTTCACATCCAGGCTGTGCAGGAAGGCGCGCAAGCGGGCCTGGGCTTTATCCAGGTCTGGCCCGAAAACCCGTTGCAGGGTCTTGTCGCGCGTTGCGTCGTGGCCCCAGGCGAGGCCCAGTACCAGTGGCAAGGTGAAGGAGCAGGCGATGCCATGGGGCAAGCCGTAGTGCAGGGTCATCTCATAGGAAATGGAGTGAGCCAGTGCGGTCTTGGTGTTGGAGAACGCCATGCCCGCCTTGAGTGCGGCGAGGGCCATCCGTGAACGCAGTTCCTGGTTGGACAGTTCACGTCGCAGCAAGGGCAGGCATTCGAGGATGTCTTCGATGGCAGAGATGGCGAAGGTGTCGGAAAGCGGGTTGGCGTTGATGTTCCAGATCGATTCCAGTGCGTGGGACAAGGCATCCAGGCCGGTGGATACGGTGACGCCGGCCGGCACTGTGAGCATCAATTGCGGATCGATGATCGCGACCTTTGGCCAGGTGCAGTCCAGGTGCAGGGAATACTTCTTGTGGTTGGCCGCGTCCCAGATCGTCGCCCAGGGCGTGACTTCACTGCCGGTGCCTGCCGTGGTCGGGGCTGCGATCAGCTGTTTGCTGCGTACCGGAACGAAGGGTTTGCCGCTTGCCAGCAATGCCAGCAGCTCATCGAAGCGGCCTGACTCGGTGCCGACAATCAGCGCTTTTGCCGTGTCGATGGCACTGCCACCACCGACGGCAATCACCGCATGGCAATCCCCGGCTTCCTGCCAGAAGCGTTCATAGGTCGCGCGCAGTTGCGCGACATCGGGATTGGGCTGGACATCTTCGATCACGTAGACCAGACGTTCGCCCAGCAACGCTTGAAGGCGATCCACCAGCCCCAGGTCACGGGCTTCGGGAAATGTCACGACGGCAACGTTCTGGTATTCGGTGATGGCGGCCAGCTCTTGCAGGCTGCCCCAGCCGAAACGGGTATCCACTGGGTTGTGAAATCGGGCGGTCATGGCGGGTCCTTGGTTTTTGTTGTTGGAAGTGACGCCATGCTCGCGGTCCACGGACTGCTGCACAAATCGATAATTCGCAGGTTTGAATCGGCTGGGCCGATAGTGGGGCGAGCTCACGGGACACGTATCCACCTGTGATTCGAATGAACGAAAGCTGTCCGGCGTAAAGGAACTACCTAGAACACTGCGGAAAATGCCGTCACTGATGGGGTTAGTCTCAATATCCCGCCTGCGGGGGCTGCCTTAGGCTGTGGGCTTTTGGCAAACCAATGGGCGGAGTCGCCATGCGTTTTTTTGAACTGATCACTTTCACCGTGCGGGTGCGCACGGTGGCGCAAGCATTGGCGCAGATCGAGGCGGCGCTGGACGATCCGAAAGTCGGCGGCACACTGATGGGCTGCTGGGCCTCTGAGATCGGCCAGTTGAACCATATCGCTGTGCTGCGCGGCTACGCAGATGAGCACCTCAGGCAAGCGGAACGCGAGCGCTTCCTGCTGGGGGGCGGGGCGTTTGGCGTCAACGAGTTCATCACCGACCTGCGCATCGAAAACTACACGCTGTTTCCCTTCATCGAGCCCATGAGTGCCGGCCAGCACGGTCCGTTCTATGAGTTGCGCGTCTACGACCTGGTCAGCAGCGGCTTGCAGCCGACACTCGACGGCTGGAGCAACGCCATTGAAGCGCGGACCGCCGAGCAGTATTCGCCGGTGTACGCGGCGTTTTACGCCACCGACGGCGCGCTGCCACGTTACCTGCACATCTGGCCGTGGGTCAGCCTCGAGCAGCGCTTGCAGGTGCGCACCCAGGCGGTCGCCGACGGCGTCTGGCCGCCGGAAAACTCCGGCCCGCAACTGCGCGACATGTGCTCGACGATCTACCTGCCGGCGCCGTTCTCGCCCTTGCAGTGACGGGGGCACGGCTCGACTAGCCAGGGGTGAATTCAAGATGGTTGAATAGCGCTCCCCAAGACGTCGAGACAACACAGTGCTCAGAAACGTGACGGACATGGATTTGCGCCTGCTGCGCATTTTTTCCATCGTCGTGAAATGCGGTGGGTTTACCGCGGCCCAGGCCGAGTTGAACATGAGCCAGTCGAACATCAGCACGCACATTTCCGGGCTGGAAAAGCGCCTGGGCTACCGCATCTGCGAGCGCGGGAAGGGCGGGTTTCGTCTGACCGAAAAGGGCCAGCGCATTCTCAAGGCGTCGTCGGTGATGTTCAGTGCGGTGGACGCCTTTCGCGACGAGGCACAGGACCTGGCGGGGCGGTTGGTCGGCGATCTTCATGTGGGCCTGGCCGACAATATCGCGACCTTGCCGACGGCGCGCATCGATGCCGCCATTGCGCGGTTCTATCAGCGTGAGCACGACATGCACCTGCACATCTTCGTCAATTCGCCGACGGAGTTGGAACTGGCGGTGATTGATGGGCAACTGGACCTGGCCATTTCGTACTTCAGCCGGCCGTTGCCGACCTTGACCTATCAGCCACTGTACTCGGAAGAAATCGGGGTTTTCTGCGGGCAGGCGCACCCGTTGTTTGACGTGGCGTCGCCGAGCCTGGAACAGCTCCAGGCCAGCGACTGGATTCGCCACGGTTTTCTGCCGGTCGATCAGGTGCTGCCGATTGCACCGGATCGCGCTTCAGCCACCGCCTACCACATGGAGGCGGTGGCCCATGGCGTGCTGGCCGGGACCCATCTGGGTTATCTCCCGGCGCACTACGCCCGGCCGTGGTTACAGAGCGGGCAGATGCGGGCGTTGCACCCCTTGAAGCTTCGCTACGAGGTGCAGCACAGCATGATCACCCATGTCGGCCATCCGCAAAGCGAAGCGGTTCGCGCGTTTATTGCGGACTTGCTGGCCGAGCACGGCGTGTAGCCAATCAGCCCAGGCAGCGGGTGACGTGCTTGACCGACTGATAGGCCGACAAACCCCACGGCCCAAGTTCGCGGCCGATGCCGCTGCCCTTGGTGCCGCCCCACGACGTTTCGACGAACACGGCCTGGATCGAGTTGATCCACACATGACCGACTTCCAGCGCATTGGCGACACGTTCGGCACGTTCCAGGTCGGCACTGATCACCGTGGCGACCAGGCCAAAACGGCTGTCGTTGGCCAGCGACAAAGCTTGCTCCTCTGAACTGAAGCGATGGCTGCACAACACCGGGCCAAAAATTTCTTCACGCCACAAACGGCTGTTCAACGGCACGTCGGTGTACAGCGTCGGGCAGACGAACCAGCCCAAATCAGGCAGCACGTCGACACCGGCCGCACAGTGCAGGCCTTCGGCGCGGGCGATGGCGAAGTACTCATTGACCTTGTTCCATTGCGCCTGGCTGGTCAGCGGGCCCATGTCAACTTCGCCAGTGAGCGGGTTGCCCACGCGCAGTTTTTCCAGGGCTACTTTCAAGCGTTCGGTCAGCGCATCGGCGATGTTGTCCTGCACCAGCAGGCGCGAGGTGGCCGAGCACATCTGGCCGGCGTTCCAGCAGATGCCGGCGACGACCCATTCCACGGCCTGATCGAGGTCGCAATCGTCGAACACCACGATGGCCGACTTGCCGCCCAACTCCAGGGTGACCGGCCGGCAGTGGGTGGCGCTGCTGCGCATCACCTGGCTGCCAACGGCATTGCTACCGGTGAACGAGAGCTTGTCGATGCCGGGGTGATTGCTCAACGCCGCACCGGTTTCAGCCTTGCCACCGACGATGTTGAGCACGCCCGCCGGTAAGCCAAGTGCCTCGGCGATGTGGCCGTAGGTCTGTTCGATCAGCGGGGTGATTTCCGAAGGCTTGAGCACTACGGTGCAACCGGCGGCCAGGGCCGGTGCAAGCTTCCAGGCACTGGTGACCAACGGGAAGTTCCACGGCACGATCAAGCCGACCACACCTACCGGTTCCAGGCGTGTGTGGGAGGTGAAACCGGGCACGGACAGGGCCACTTCACGGCGCTGCTGATCCGTGAGTCCTTCGGCAAGGCCAGCGTAATAGGTGAAGGTAGACACCGCGTCGTCGATGTCGACGACCGCCTCGTGATGCGGTTTGCCGTTGTTCTGCATTTGCAGTGCGATCAGGCTTTCGCGGCGCTGTTCGATCTGCTCGGCGAAGCCACGCAGGTAGGCGGCGCGTTCGCTCGCGCTGATGTTGCGCCAGGCAGGCAGCGCCCGGCGCGCGGCGGCGATGGCTTGATCCACTTGTGCCGTGCTGGTGGCCATGAATTCAGCAAAGGGTTGGCCGAGGGACGGGTCGAACACGGTAATCAGCTCGGCACCTTCACCCGCCACCCAGTGTCCGTCGATGTAATGTGCGTGGGTCATGCGGATACTCCTGGCAGGACGCCCTTGACTGCGTTGCGAAAGATCTGGCTGTAGTCGGCGGCGCTGAGGACGCAGGCGTTGGTGTCGGAAGAAGAAATGTCGGCGAGCGCTTGTTCCCCGACCCAGTCTGCCGCCTTGGCGTCGAGGCCGATTTCCTCCAGGCAGTGGGGAATCCCGAGCCGTTGACGCAACTCCAGCACCCAGTCGAGGAAGCCTTGGAAGTTCGCCTGCGGCAGTTCCAGGTAGCGGGCCAGCCGTGCGATGTCCGGGCTGATGGTGTCGCGGTTGGCGATTAACACGTAGGGCAACAGGATCGCGTTGAGCAATCCGTGATGCTTGTGATAACGCGCACCCAGTGGATGGGCGAGGGCATGCACGCCGCCCAGGCCTTTCTGGAACGCCACCGCTGCCATGGCCGAGGCCACCAGCATGCCTTCGCGGGCGACCAGGTCCTGGCCATTGGTGTAGGCATTGAGCAGATGCTGCTGGATCAGGCGAACACCTTCGACGGCCACGCCGGAGGACATCGGGTGATACAGCGGCGAGCAGAAGGCTTCGATGTGGTGGGTCAGTGCGTCCATGCCCGTCGCGGCGGTCAGCGCTGCTGGCAGGCCGCGGGTCAGTACGGGATCGAGGATCACCGTGGCCGGGAGCATTTCCGGGTGGCTGATCACACGCTTGATGTTCAGTTCACTCTGGGTCAGCACGGCTTCGCGACCCAGTTCGGAACCGGTGCCGGCGGTGGTAGGCAGGGCGATCAGGCGTGGCAGGTTCAGGCGTGTGAAATCCGCCAGGCTCGGGTAGTGGGCCATCACTTGCGACCACTCGAAGCGCACCAGGCCTTCAGGGTCGACGGCCGCGAGGCTGATGCCTTTGGCAGCATCCATCGCGCTGCCGCCACCGAGGGTGATCAGCGAATCGTGTTGCCCGGCGTGGTAGGCGGCAACGCCACGGGCCACGTCGCCCATGCTCGGGTTGCTGGCGAGGTCGCTGAACACCGCGAATGGAATCCGTGCCTCGGTCAGTCGGGCCTTCAGCAGCGCCAGTGGTTCCAGTGCGAGCATGCCAGGGTCGGTGACCAGCAGCGGGTTGCGCATGCCCAACAGGTTGCAACGCTCGGCCAGCAGGTCGAGCGCGCCCGGCCCACAGAAAATTTCTGTAGGGTAATTCCAATAGTGAACAGACATTTGAAACTCCGGATCGGCGAGGCCCATCAACCGTGGGCCTCACACAACAAGACAGGGGGTGTTATTCGGTGCGCAGTTGTGGGGTGGCGGTGCGCAGATACGGCTTGGCCCAGACCATGTAAAGCAGGCCCAGTACTGCCAGCACCGAGAACACCAGGATTACCGCCCACACCTGGAACCACGGCGCGCCCGGTGGTGCCAGCGATTCCCTGGGCCAGGCAACGTTGATGGCTTCGAACACCAGCCACACGAACGCGACAACGTTCACCAGTAGCCCCCAGCGGCCGAGGCTGAATACGCCAGGTTCGGGTTTCCAGCGACCACTCAGGCGGGCGAGCAGGGCGCAGGACACGACGATCAAAAACACCACGAAGAAGCCGCCGCTGCCGAACGCAATCAGGGTGCCAACGGCGGTCGCGTTCAAGCCCAGCGCCAGGCCGAAACTGGCAAACAGGGTGCTGAAGACCATGGCCGCGAACGGCACCTTGCGCTTATCGACCTGACGCAACAGCGCCGAGGCCGGCAGGATCGAATCGCGGGCCATGCCGAACACGGCGCGACCGATGTAGGTCTGCACCGACACCACACAAGCGATGAACGCCACTAGCACGATGCCCACAAATGGACGCTCCGACCACGCACCGAAGGCGTCGACGACGGCTGGGGTGACCGGGTCGATGATCTGCCCCGAGACCATGCCGGCAGTGTTGGTGTAGGACAGCGTCACGGCGAACGCGGTTAGCATCACGGTCAGGCCGACCAGGATCATTGAACGCAGAATCGCACGCGGCGTTGAGGTACGGGCGTCGGCGGTTTCTTCCGACACTTGCGAGCAGGCATCAAACCCGAGGAACGCCCAGCCACCGACCGCCATTGCCGTCAGGAAACCGGAGAAATACGAACCGTCAGCGTTGCCGGTGGCCGGCAAGCCTTCCAACAGCAACGACAACGAATGGTTGCGGAAGAACAGCAGCAACAGCACGCCAATGCCAATCGAGGCAATGGCTTCGGCGACGATGCCGGCGTTGACGAAATGCTTGAGCGGGTTGATCCCGAACAGGTTCACGCCCAAACCCACCAACAACAGCACCGCGCCACAGAACACCTGGGCATTGGCCGACGGTGGCTCACCGGTGAAAAACAGCCACAACCAGAAACCGCCGAGGTAGGCCACGGTGGTCAGCGAAGCCAGCGCCGAGGCCAGGTACATGAAACCGGTGAACCAGGCCCAGCGGTCGCCGGCCAGGCGCTTGACCCACTGGTAGCAACCACCGGCCAGCGGGTATTGCGAGGCCAGTTCGGCATAGACCAGTGCAACGAGCAATTGCAGCGCCAGGCACAACGGCACGATCCACACCCAGGACGGCCCGGCGCTCATGGCGCCCAGGGACATCACCGAATAGATACCCACGACCGGCGACACTGTGGCAAAACCCACCGAAAACGACGACCAGAGGGACAAGCCTCGATGCAGTTCCTGGGCATAACCCTGGCTGTGCAGCAGGTTTTCATCGGCATTTTGCCGTGAGGGGGAGGAGGTCATTGATCACCTCCAACACAAGCGCAACGACCGGCACGCAAGCGTGCGAACGTAAATGACATGGGAATTCCTTGGGTCGGCAGACACATTGTTTTTAGGATCGCCTTTTAATCAGGCTTACCGACGAAACGGGCTCCTGCGGGGAGGAGTGGGGGCAAGCTTAAATCAGCCAAACATTGGGAAAAATTCATATGTTTGTAGGCTGACTTCTGGATTATTAAATGTTTACCGGGGGGCCGCTGCGCGGCCCAACGGGGGCAAGCCCCCTCGCCACAGGGCTCGTGTTTAAAAGGCGTCAGGGTTACTTCATGAAAGCTACAAGACCTTGCGCCGTTGCCTACGGTTACCCCAGAATCCGCCGGCTTGTGCGTCGTGGGCCTTGGTTCTAACGTTTGCGTGTCGTTGCCAATTCAGCGACCAGGCTTGGAACCCTGACGTATAAACGACGCATGTTGCCCTTCATGACATATGCCTGCACGCTGTTAAGTGTGTGCTCCGTTATGGCGGCTGTGCGCGGGAGACCTTAGGGTCTGCCGGGTTCGTTTACCCCGGGTTCCAACCTGCGTACAGCTGCCACCCTTCGCGTGGAACCGAATGGTGCAGCTCCATCAGTAAACGAGGATGTGCCATGTTCAAGGTAACTCCCAATCCGCCGGACGCCGATCCGACATCCCCCTACGAAAGCCCCGATTCAAAAAAACTCCACGAAGCCGCCGAGCGCGCGCTGGCCTTTCACTTTCCCTCAACCGCTGACATCAAAGCCGCGCCGCGCACTCCCAGCCACCTGTTCACCGTTGACCCCGAAGCCACGACCGAAACGCTGGTGGTGTATTTGGTGGAGACGCTGGCGTCCGTTGATGTGATGGTGCATCAACTGGTGGACCACCTGGACGGTGGGTCGCGCAATGCGCTGCTGGGTATTTCCAACAGTGTGATGCTGGCGGAGATCACGGCGAACCGGGTGTTGGATCAGATTGACCCGCCTGAGTAGGTCAATGCTGATGCGGCGGTCCTTTTTGGGGCCGCTGCGCGTCCCAGCGGGACGGTGCGGCGTTCCGACAAGCTCCCTCGCCACGGGTTCCCTGTTCGGGCGGTAGTCAGGTGGCTGCCACTGAATTTCCCAGTCCATCCGTGCCTGTGCCAGCCTATTCCGGTATAGCCAAGGTCTATTTCATTCGCTTCCTGGTATTTAACTCAGTCCTGAACACGCAGTTTCAGTTGCGAACCGGATTCCCGCCTCAGTGCAACGCCTGCTCGTCCAGGTATTCATTCAGGCACTCGATGAACGCCTGATGCTTGCGCGTGTGGCGCCGGTGCGCCGGGTAAATCACGTGGATTTTGCGGCCGAACTGCTCAGGGTCGAGGTCGGCATCGGGCAGCAATTGCACCAGTTCGCCGCGGCGGATGTAGGGCGCGGCGCTCCATTGCGGGCAGAACTGCAAACCCCGGCCGGCCAACAGGGCGCCCAACAGGAAGTCATAGTTGTCGCTGCTCAGGCGCGGTATCGGCTGGGCGATGCGTTTGCGTTCACCCTGGTGTTCGATCCACCAGTAATGCGGATTGAGCGCCGGGTGACGAAACAGCAGCCAGTCATGTTGATTGAAGGTGTGCGGTTGAACCTCCAGCGGGTTGCGTTGCAAGTAGCGCGGGCTGGCGCACAGGAGGATGCGGTTGGCGGTCAGCGGGCGCGTGATCAGATCGGGCAGCTCTATCGGGCCATCCCGCACGGCCAGGTCGAAACGGCCTTCGACCAGGTCGACGAACTCATCGGTCAGCACCACGTCCAGGCGCATCTGCGGGTAGCGCTCCAGAAAGCGGCAGCACACCGCATTGAGAAAGGCCGGTGCGAACGAGGGCGGGGCGGTCACGCGCAACAGGCCATACATTTCCCGCTGCAACTGGTCGATGTCTTCCCGGGCTTGTTCCAGTTGCGTCAGCACTTGCCGTGAACTGGCGAGGAAAATCTCCCCGGCCTCGGTCAGGGCGATGCGGCGCGTGGAGCGCTCGAACAGGCGCGTGCCCAACTCTTCTTCCAGATGGGTGATGGCCCGGGTCAGGGCCGAGGTGGTCTTGCCCAATTGCGAGGCGGCGCGGGTGAAGCTGCCCTGGTCGGCGGTTTCGACAAACATCGCGATGGCGCTGAGTTGGTCCATTCAGTGTTTCCTGTTTGGAAAGTATGTGTTGCCTGCGCCGAGTATTCTTTACCGCTGCCCGGTTCGCTAGTCTCTCGGCATTCATACAAGAAAAAAGGTGCGGGACGATGAAGCGAATATTCCAGTCGGCGTTGGCCATGGCCATTGGTCTTTCCTCTATGGAAAGCATGGCGGCTGCCGATCTGATTTTACATAACGGCAAAGTCTTTACCGCCGAGCAGGGCAAGGCGCTGCAACAGGCCGTGGCGGTGGAGGACGGAAAAGTCGTCAAGGTCGGCAGCGACGCCGAGGTGCTGGCCCTCAAGGACCCCGGCACGCAGGTCATCGACTTGCAGGGCAAGGTGTTGATGCCCGGCTTTATCGACACCCACAGCCACGCGGTATTTGGCGGCGTGAAGCTCAAGTCCGCCGACCTTGAGACGCAAATGCTGCCATTCGATGAGCTGGAGCAGCGCTTGCGTGAGTGGCGCGACAACGGCAAGGCCCGGCATGGCGACATCCTGGTTGTCGGTGGCGCACCCTCGACCTACTGGAGCCAGGTGGCGGAGTTCGAAAAACGCTTCAACCAGGGTGAATGGGCGGACACGCCGATCCTGTTCGTCGGTTGGGATTACCACACCGGCTGGGCCAACAAGGCCCTGCTCAAGCGCGCCGGTATCGATGCCGAGCGGGTCAAGGCGCTCACCGGCGAGGCGGTGGCGACCATCGGCCACCATGACGACAACACCCCCAACGGCTTCGTTGCCGATGCCGGTTTGTCGGCGGTGATGTCGCAACTGCCGCCGGCCAGTCTCGAGCAACTGATCGGCGCTGCCGAGGCGGCCCGCGATCTTTACCACAGCCTGGGCGTGACCGCCCTGATGGACCCTGCGGCCAACGCGGTGCCCGGGGATGCGTTGTTCGACTTCAAGCCTACGGTGAAAAACGTCGGGGTGCTGCCGGCGTACAAGGCGTTGGCGGACAAGGGTGAACTGCGCCTGCACGTGGCGGCCTTGATGGTCGTCAACCCCAAGAGCAAACCCGCCGACCTTGAGGTCATGGAACAGGTGCGCCAGCAGTTCGCCGACGTCGACAATCTGAGCCTGCCGGGCATCAAGGTGTTTGCCGATGGCGTCGCCGAGTTTCCGGCACAAACCGCGTCGTTGCTGTCGCCCTACAAGAACTCGCTCAAGGGCGGCGAACTGCTGATCGACCCGGCGCACTTCGCTGAGCTGGTGGGGGCCGCCGATGCTCGCGGCTGGCTGGTGCATGTGCATGCCATCGGTGATCGTGCGGTGCGTGAAACCCTCAATGGCATCGAGCAGGCACGCCGCGAGGGGCACAACAAGGTGGCCCACTCCGTCACTCACTTGCAGATGGTCAACCCCAAGGAGTTCACCCGCTTCAAGCCGCTCAATGTCATTGCCTCGATGCAACTTTACTGGGCATCGGCAGACGAGCTGAGCATCGATTTGCTGCAGCCTTACATCAATGCCATGCAATTCCAGTTCATGTACCCGGCGCGTTCGCTGCTCAAGAACGGCGCGACCATTTCCGGGGCCAGCGACTGGCCGGTGTCGACGCCGGATCCGTGGAAAGCGATCGGGCAAGCCATCAGCCGCAAAGGCCCCAAGGGTGTGCTGAACCAGGCCGAAGCCATCGACCGCGAGACCATGTTCTACGCCTACACCCGCAACGCCGCCAAAACCATTGGCCTGGAACAGCAGATCGGCTCGCTGACCCCGGGCAAGCAAGCCGACATGATCGTTGTCGATCGCGATGTGTTCAGCGCGCCTGAAACGCAGCTGGCTGACACCCAGGTACTCAAGACTTACTTCGCCGGCCGCGAAGTCTACAGCCGCCCGTAACTCCCCCTGTTCGCCCACCCTTTGCCCAGCCGGCAAGGGGAGGGCGAAGCCTTGCCTAATCAATAATAAGAAGGGACCCGACACATGCATCGCCCTGCATTGACCCTGTTTGTCGCCTGCACTTTTTTGCCGCTGGCCGCCCACGCCCTGACACTGACCGATGACCTTCAACTGATGCTCAAACCGGCGGTGGTCAGCGACTACCGCAGCCGGGGTTTGTCACTGACCCTTGGCGACCCGGCGGCGCAACTGGATGCCACACTGCTGCACAGCAGCGGTGCCTACGGCGGGGTCTGGACCTCGAATGTCGATTTCGGCCTGAACTATAAAACCCGATTGGAGCAGGATTTCTACGCAGGCTTTTTCAAGCAGATCACCGATGACGTCAGCCTTGACGTGGGTTACCTCAAGTACACCTACGCCAGGCAATCGGATTTCAATCAGAGTGAGGTCTACGCCATCGTCAAAGCCTATGGCTTCAAGTTCGCCAGTTACTACTCCAACGACTTGCAGACTTACCTGGGCAAGGACCAGGACACGCTCTACACCTGGCTCGGCTACAGCTACGCGCTACCGGCGGACACGGGGTTGGAGGTGCGCTATGGCCGTTTCGATTTCAAGGATGACGTGTTCGTGTCCGGCAGCGGCGATACGCGCGGTGACTATCACGAATGGGAAGCGCGGCTGACCCACAGCGCGGTGGGGGTCGACTGGGCGCTGGCGTACATTGACACCGATCTTTCCACGCACGAGTGCACCAGCTACTACGGCTATGGTGACGTGTGCACCGCCACCGTGGTGGTCAGCGCCAGCAAGACCTTCTGATCAGGGCGCGGTACTTCCTGCTCCCTGATCCGGAAAAGGTGCGCTTTTAGAACCGATCCAGCCGGTACGGCGCCGTCGCTGGCAGGCTGTGGGGCTGGGTGTCGGTCAAGGGCGAGGCCATTTGCGCGATCATCTCTGCCGTGACCGCCGCCTGGGTCAACCCCAGGTGCTGATGGCCGAAGGCAAGCAGGACCTTGCCGTCGCACACCCGGTCGATGATCGGCAGGGAGTCGGGCAGGGAGGGGCGGAAACCCATCCATGGCGTGGCGGCTTCTGCACTCAGTTCACGCTTGAACAGGCCTTTGCTCAGGCGATGCAACTGCCAGGCGCGCTCCATGGTTGGCGGGCACTCCAGGCCGGCGAATTCAACGGTGCCGGCCAGGCGCAGCCCGTCTGCCATCGGCGTCATGATGAACTTGCGCTCCAGCGACGTGACGGCGAACGGCAGGCGCCCGTGTTCGTGGGGCAGCATCAGGTGATAGCCGCGCTCGGTGTCCAGCGGCACCTTCTTGCCGGTCAGCGTGGCCGTGAGTTTCGCGGAATGCGCGCCGCAGGCGATCAGCACCTGGTGGCTGGTGAGTCGGCCCTGATCGGTGATCAACGACACGCCGTGTTCATTCAATTGCCCGCCCTCGACCCGCAGCTTGAGGAACTGCACGCCGCTGCTTTTAGCGGCGCGGACCAGTTCGCCGACCACCCGGAAGGGATCGAGAAAATGCCCGGTGCGCGGGAAGAACAATCCACCCTGGATCTGCTCGCTCAGTTGCGGCGCCGCCTCGCGTACCGCCTTGGCCTGCCAGAAATCCACTGGCACCTGCTGCTGGCGCATGCGCACCTGTAGCGCCTCGATGGCCTGTTGCGAGTCGGCGCGCTCGAACACCAGCAACGAGCCGTCTTCCTTCATCAGTTCGGGACGGTCGATCGCCTGCAGCAAGCGCTGCCAGGCACCCAGGCTGCTTTCATTGAGCGCGCGGATGCCGGCCACGGTGCGCTGGAACGGCGCCGGGCGCAGGTTCAGCAGCAGGCGTGCGAACCAGGGCAAGGCCCGGGGCATGTATTTCCAGTCCAGGCGCAGCGGGCCCATCGGGTCCATGAGCATGGCCGGCAGGCGTTTGAGGATGGACAGGTCGGCGATGGGGAACACCTGTTCCGTGGCCAGGTGCCCGGCATTGCCGAACGAGGCGCCACGGCCAGGCTCCTGTTGATCGATGACCACCACCCGCCGGCCCTGGCGCGCCAGGCGCAGGGCGCAAGCGACGCCGATGATGCCGGCGCCGATCACGGCAACGTCCGCCACTGTATTGGGGCTGTTGAAAAGGGAGTCGTTGGACATGGCCTAGGCTTCTCTCTGGCCGTCGAGCAGGCGACGCAACTGCAACGGATTGTCGTGCTTGAGCGCGGCCGGCAGCAAGGCGTCGGGGAAGTCCTGATAGCAGACCGGGCGCAAGAAACGCAGGATGGCGGCGGTGCCGACCGAGGTGCTGCGCGCATCGGATGTCGCCGGGAACGGGCCGCCATGGACCATGGCGTCGCACACCTCCACCCCGGTCGGCCAACCATTGACCAACAGGCGCCCGGCCTTGCGTTCCAGGGTCGGCAGCAAGGCGCGGGCGCTCTCCACATCGCCGTCGTCCAAGTGCAGGGTGGCGGTCAATTGACCTTCAAGCTGTTCGATGACCTGGCGGATTTCCTCGTCGCTGGTGCATTGCACGATCAACGATGCGGCACCGAACACTTCCGCCTGCAACGCCGGGTTGTCGAGAAAGTCACGGGCCTGGGTGACGAACAGGTGGGCCTGGCACTGGTTAGGCGTTTCGCCCCGTAGGCCCCTTGCCACGGTTTGCGCGTGTTCGGCCAGCGAACCGACGCCGGACTCGTAAGCGTTGAAGATGCCGGGGGTGAGCATGGTCTGCGCCGGGCTGTTCTGTAGCAGTTGCGCAGCTGTCTTGATGAACCGCTCAAGGTCCGGGCCCTGGCGGGCAATCACCAGACCTGGGTTGGTGCAGAACTGGCCGGCGCCTTGG
Organism: Pseudomonas sp. GM33; assembly: GCF_000282295.1. Lineage (NCBI taxonomy): Bacteria > Pseudomonadati > Pseudomonadota > Gammaproteobacteria > Pseudomonadales > Pseudomonadaceae > Pseudomonas > Pseudomonas sp. GM33. Next base: position 14,207 of record NZ_AKJO01000184.1, on the reverse strand, counting down.
GTGAGGGAGGCGACGAAGCCTTGCGCCAGTGTTTCGGCTCGCGATTGCAGGGCCGCCGGGAACAGCAATACCGGGTTGATCGAGCTCATTTCCGCATACACCGGGATCGGCTCGGGCCGCGCCTGGGCCGCGCTGCACAAGGCCATGCCACCGCTGCGTGAGCCGGTAAAACCCACGGCCTTGATGCGCGGATCGCTGACCAGGGCGATGCCCACTTCGCGGCCGGAGCCGAACAGCAGCGAGAACACGCCTTCGTGCAGCCCGCACAGTTTGACGGCGCGAGCCAGCGCCCGGCCCATCAGTTCACTGGTGCCGGGGTGCGCGCCATGGGCCTTGACGATCACCGGGCAACCGGCGGCCAGCGCCGATGCGGTGTCGCCGCCGGCAACCGAGAAGGCCAGGGGAAAGTTGCTGGCGCCGAACACTGCCACCGGGCCGAGCGGGACCTGACGCTGACGCAGGTCCGGGCGGGGCAGGGGCTGGCGTTCCGGCAGTGCGGAGTCGACCCGTACATCCAGCCACTCACCGGCCCGCACGGTGCGGGCAAAGGTGCGCAGCTGCTGGCAGGTGCGGCCGCGTTCACCCTGGATGCGCGGGCGTGGCAGGCCGGTCTCGGCCACGGCGCGGTCGATCAACTCATCGCCGAGGGCTTCGATTTCACTGGCGATGGTTTCGAGGAATTCGGCGCGGGCGTCCAGGGATGTCGCGCGATAGCTGTCCAGGGCACTCCACGCCAGGGCGCAGGCCTGCTCGACGTGTTCGCCGCTGCCACCGTGATAGGCCGGTTCGAGGGGCAGATCAGTGGCCGGGTCGATGCCGCGGATCGCTTCGCGGTTGCCGGTGATGGCCTGCTGGCCGATCAGCATGTTGCCTGTCAGAGTCATGGTGTTTCCTTAAAAAAATTGGGCGGTTCCGTCAGCGAAACAACGGGGCTCCAGGGGGTAATGCCGATCAGTCAAGCCGAGCCCCTGTGGCGAGGGAGCTTGCTCCCGTCGGGCAGCGAAGCGGCCCCAACAAATGGGCCTGCTGCGCAGTCCAGCGGGAGCGAGCTCCCTCGCCACAGGTGATCAGCGCTGGTCGATCCCTTTATTGATCGGCATTAGGCTCCATGGGACGAAAACAAAGGCGGCGCACCCTGGCACGCCGCTGTACAGGCCGGACGTCAGGCGAAGTCCTGCTCCGCCGACCACTGCTCGTACCACTGGCGGAACAGCGCGTACTGGTTCTCGGCATAACGACGCTGGGCGTCGCTGAGCGCGTCGGTTTCGTTGAAGTGCAGGCTGTATTCCTTGTCGCCGTTGAGCACCATCAGGTGCTTGTAGTAGAGCACCAGGTCGCAGCCTTCATCGAAGGACGACAGCACGGCGAGTGCCGATTCCAGTTCCCGGGCCTGGCGACGGGCCTTGGCATCACCCTTGGCCGCTTGTTTGCTCAAGGCCACCAGGCGCAACACTTCGCGCGGCAGTGCGTTGCCGATGCCGGTGATGGCGCCGGTGGCGTTGCAGTTGACGAAACCGTGGACCACCTGGGTGTCGACACCGACCATCAAGGTCACGTCATCGTCCTTGGAAGTGATGTGCTCGGCCGCATAGCGCAGGTCGGCCGCACCGCCGAATTCCTTGAAGCCGATCAGGTTCGGGTACTCGCGGCGCAGTTCGAAGAACAGGTCGGCGCGGGTGGCGAAGCCGTAGTAGGGGCTGTTGTAGATCACCGCCGGCAGGCCAGGAGCGGCCTGGAGGATCGCGGCGAAGTGGGCTTTTTGCGCGGTGGCCGAAGCGCCGCGGGACAGCACGCGTGGGATGACCATCAAGCCATGGGCGCCGACCTTGGCCGCGTGTGCCGCATGGGACACCGCTTCGCGGCTGTTGACGGCACCGGTGCCGACGATGGTTGGCACGCCAGCGGCCACCAGGCGCGCCACGCCTTCCTGACGCTCGGCTTCGGTCAGCAGCGGCCAGTCGCCCATGGAGCCGCAATACACCACGGCGCTCATGCCGATGTCGATCAGCTCGCGACCCTTGGCCACCAGTGCGTCGAAGTCCGGCTTGCGCTGGGCGGTGCATGGGGTCATCAGGGCAGGGATGCAGCCAGTGAAAATGTTATCGCTCATTGTGTTGTCACTCCTTGAAGCGTTCATTCAGATTTAGGGAAGAGGCGTGGGGCTCAGATGCCCCACGCAAAGGGATCCTGCTCGTCGATCAGCAAGGTGCTGTCGGCGGTCATGTAGGCGCGGCCGGTGATGAACGGGATGATGCGTTCGCCTTCCCATTCGAAACGGCCGACGAACTGGCTGGCGGTGATGCTGGCCTGGACCCAGCGTTCACCGGCGGCGAGTTTTCCGTCGACCGCCAGGCACGCCAGTTTTGCGCTGGTGCCGGTGCCGCAGGGTGAGCGGTCGTAGGCCTTGCCGGGGCACATGACGAAGTTGCGGCTGTCGGCGTGGTCGTCCTCGGCGAACAGTTCGATGTGGTCGATCAGCGCGCCGTCTTCACCGTGGATGCCCTGATCCTGGAGGGCCTTGAGCATGGCCCAGGTGTACTCGGTGAGGAACTCGACGTTGTCCATCTGCAACGCCTGACCGTGGTCGGACACCAGGTAAAACCAGTTGCCGCCCCAGGCGATGTCGCCGTAGACACGGCCATGTCCGGGCACGTCGACCGGCACCTGGTGGCGGTAGCGGTAGGCGGGCACGTTGCGCAGGGTGACGTTGCCGTCCTCATGCAGCGTGGCGTTGACCGGGCCGACCGGCGTATCGATCTTGTGCTCGCCGGGCTGGATGTGACCCAGGTAATGCAACGAGTTGACCAGGCCGATGGTGCCGTGACCGCACATGCCGAGGTAGCCGGCGTTGTTGAAGAAGATCACGCCGCAAGTGGCATCCGGCGACACCGGTTCGCAATACAGCGCACCCACCAGCACATCGTTGCCACGGGGCTCCAGCAGGCAGGCGCGACGCCATGGGTCATGCTGCTCGCGAAAGGTGTCGCGCTTCTCGGCCATGGTCCGGCCAGCCAGCTGGGGCAAACCCGACATCACCAGGCGAGTCGGCTCGCCGCCGGTGTGTGAGTCAATCACCTGTACTTTTTTCATGAATCTATCCATTCGAAGAAGGCGTTAATAGCCGGAATCTCAGCGTGAAGTCTGGGTCGCCGCGCCGATCGGACGTTGGCCGCCGGGTGCCTGGGTATAGGCTGGTTCGGTTTCGCTTTCCGCATCCTCGTCGTCCAGGCGAATCAGATGCGCCGGCACGCCGGTGGCCGCGCCCCAGTAGTAGATGCCCATCGCACAGGCCGCCACGACCAGGGTGTCGAAAGGGTGGGTGAGTACGCCCATGCCGCCGAAGCTGCCGAGCCAGGACAGCACGATGGTCACGGCGTAGAAGCCGATCAGCCATGCCGAAGAGCGCACTTGCTGGGCCAGACTCAGGTGTTGGGTCGGTACGAAACGACCGCACAGCAGGTAAATCACGAACATCAGGATCTGCAGGCCGAGCAGCCAGGACACGGTGCTCCAGCCCGACCAGTAGACGATCAGCGCGGCGATGATGAACGACAGCGGACCCAGCACGCCCATGCGCTTGACCTTGAATGGCCGCGGCATGTCCGGCGCATTGCGCCGCAGGGCGGCCACCGACACCGGGGCCACGGCGTAGCTCAGCACCAGCGCGGCGGAGACCACGTTGATCAGGGCTTCCCACGAAGGGAAGGGCAGGGTCCAGAACACCGACAGGGCAAAGGTCAGCCACAGTGCCGGACGCGGGATGCCGGACTTTTCGTCAATGCGGGTGAAGACCTTGAAGAAGGTGCCGGTCTGCGCCCAGCCGTAGATCACTCGCGGGGTGGCGTTCATGTAGATGTTGCCGCAACCGCTGGGGGAGATCACCGCGTCGGCCACCACCAGATAAGCCAGCCAACCCACACCCAGTGCCAGGGCGATGTCGCGGTAGGGCAGGGCCAGTTCCTTGGCGACGCCGGCCCAGCCGTTGGCGAGCATTTCGGTGGGCACGCCGCCGAGGAATGCCACTTGCAACAGCACATAGATCGCGGTGGAGAGCAGCACGGAGAGGATCAGCGCAATGGGAATGGTGCGTTGCGGATTCTTCACTTCGCTGGCCACCGAGATGATCGGCGTCAGCCCCAGGTAAGCGAAGATGATGCCGCCGGCGGACACCGCCATCTCGACACCGGACAGCCCGAACGGCATGAAGCCCTGGGACTGGAAGTTCTCCGGTTTGAAGAAGGTGAACAGTACGCCGATCACCAGCAACGGCACGATGAACTTGAACATACTGATCAGGTTGTTGGCCTTGGCGAAGGTTTTTACGCTGTAGTAGTTGAGCATGAAGAACAGGCACAGCAGGCCGAACTGCACCAGCCAGCCAAGCGCCGTCGGATTGCTGGAACCGGCCTGGGTCAATGCGGGAAACCACGCCGCGGCGTACTGGCGCGCGGCGACCACCTCGATGGCCACCAGGCTGGAAAACGCGATCAGCGTGATGAAGCCCATCAGGTAGCCCAACAGCGGGCCGTGGGAGTAAACCGGGTAGCGAATCACACCGCCGGCACGGGGCAATGCGGCGCCGAGTTCACAGTAGACGATGCCCAGCAGCAGCACCGCAAAACCGCCCAGCAGCCAGGAAAAAATCCCCGCCGGCCCCGCGATGGCGGACACGTGACTGGCTGCGAACAGCCAGCCGGAGCCGAAGATCGCCCCCAGTCCGATAAACGTAAGGTCTATCAACGAAAGTTGTTTTTTGAACTTGCCTTGGCCTGACATGGCATCGCCTTCTTGTGAGTTATTGGATAGGCAGGTGTGCACTTCAAATCGCCCTGATCGGTTTTGCCGGGGAGGGCGGTGGCCATAGAGTGAACTTGGCGGCGTGCTCGCGATTGATGTTTTGCTTGGGTGTCGATGACGAAATCAGCACAATGGAAACTGTCTGATTTTTGCGAGGGGCCGGTGGATGACTCAGGATGCGTTTGCGCTGTTGTGCCAGGGCGACGACTCGAACCGCCCCGAATCCATCGAGCAACTGCTGGCAGGCGTAGCGCTTCTGTTGCCCATGCTCGATGTCATTCCGAATGCGGCGATCTTCATCAAGGATGTGCAGGCGCGCTATGTCATGGCCAACCGCACGCTGGTGCAGCGCTGTGGCTTGAAGCAGCTCAAACCCTTGCTGGGGAAAACCAGCGCCGAGGTGTTTCCCGAGCAACTGGGGCCGGGTTACACCGAGCAGGACCGGCGGGTGCTGGAGCAGGGTTTTGTCCTGGAAGACCAGCTGGAATTGCATCTGTACGGCAGCCGCGAGCCAGGCTGGTGCCTGACCCATAAGCGACCCTTGTATAACCGCCGCAATGAAATCATCGGTCTGGCGGGCATCTCAGTCGACCTGCAATCGGCCAGTGACACACACCCGGCGTACCAGCGCCTGGCGGCGGTGGACGAGCACATTCGCGCGCATTTCAACCGGCGCGTCACCCTTGGCGAGCTGACACGCATCGCCGGGATTTCCGTGGCGCAACTGGAGCGCTACTGCAAACGCGTGTTCCACCTGACGCCGCGGCAAATGATCCAGAAGGTTCGCCTGGAGCATGCGCATCGACTGCTCCACACCGACCTGCCGATCACAGACGTCGCCTTGCAATGTGGCTATACCGACCACAGTGCCTTCACCCGGCAGTTCAAGGCCTTGACCGGTTTCACCCCGCGCCAGTACCGCCAGGCCACCGGTCTTGAGCAGGCGAGCGCTGCGGATTAGCGACGCGCCGGGAATGGCCCTGTAAACTGGCGGCGCAAAAGGCGCTCGCCTTACCCTTTCAAGCAAGAGAACTTCCAATGGCAAACCACGACCTGACCTTTACGCCTGACCTCGATGCCGATTCGATTTCCTCCGACGTCGTCGGTTTCGGCGGTGTGCTGGTCTCCACCCAGATCCCCACCCGTGCCGACGGCAGCCTGGAACTGGGCGACATCACCCTGCAAAGCGAATGCACCCTGCAAGCGCTGAAGGTTGCCCTGGAACGTGCCGGCAGTTCCATGGACCGCGTGATGCACCTGACCATCTACCTCACCGACATGGCCGACCGCGCCGCGTTCAACGAGGTCTACAAGCGCTACTTCGCCAAGCCGTGGCCGGTGCGCGCTGCTGTCGGGGTTGCCTCGCTGGCGGTGGAAGGCATGCGCGTGGAAGTGACCGCGATGGCGGCCAAGGCCTGATCGCTGCGATACGCACAAAACCCCTTGTGGGAGCGAGCCTGCTCGCGAAGGCGGAGTGTCAGCTTGCACAAGTGTTGACTGACCCAGCGCTTTCGCGGGCAAGCCCGCTCCCACAGTTGAATGTTGTTGTGCACAAATTCTGAGTACGACATAAGACCTTTTGTGGGAGCGGGCTTGCCCGCGATGGCGGCGTGTCAGTCGACATCAATTTTGGCTGTCACACCGCTTTCGCGAGCAGGCTCGCTCCCACAGGGGATGTTGGGCGTGGGCTAAATTTTTGGTCAACGCCGATCAAATGCAGGAGCGAGCTTGCTCGCGATGAACACAAGGGCGACGCGTGCATACAGAATGCCCGCGTCATCGTTAACGTCCATCGCGAGCAGGCTCGCTCCTACAGGGATTGAGGCTGGCCAGGCTTGCCCGAAACGCCACCTGGCAGCATACGGGTGCCGGTCAGGCGTTTCGCCGCTACAATGCACGCCTCGACCGTGACAAGCCTGACTAAAAAACTATGTCTTTGCCCAAACATCACCTGGAATTGCTCAGCCCCGCCCGCGATGTCGCCATCGCCCGCGAGGCTATCCTGCATGGTGCCGATGCCGTGTACATCGGCGGCCCGAGCTTCGGCGCCCGCCACAACGCCTGCAACGAGGTGAGCGAGATTGCCGAGCTGGTGGAGTTCGCCCGTCGTTATCACGCGCGGATCTTCACCACCATCAACACGATCCTGCACGACAACGAACTGGAGCCGGCCCGCCAGCTGATCCACCAGTTGTACGACGCCGGCGTCGATGCGCTGATCGTCCAGGACCTGGGTGTGATGGAGCTGGACATCCCGCCGATCGAACTGCACGCCAGTACCCAGACCGACATCCGCACCCTGGAGCGGGCGAAGTTCCTCGATCAGGCCGGGTTCTCGCAACTGGTGCTGGCCCGCGAGCTGAACCTCAAGGAAATCCGCGCCATCGCCGACGAAACCGACGCGGCCATCGAGTTCTTTATCCATGGCGCGTTGTGCGTGGCGTTTTCCGGCCAGTGCAACATTTCCCACGCGCAGACCGGGCGCAGCGCCAACCGTGGCGACTGCTCCCAGGCTTGCCGCCTGCCGTACACCCTCAAGGACGAAAAGGGTGGGGTGATCGCTTACGAAAAGCACCTGCTGTCGATGAAGGACAACAACCAGAGCGCCAACATCCGCGCGCTGGTCGAGGCGGGCGTGCGCTCGTTCAAGATCGAAGGCCGCTACAAGGACATGGGCTATGTGAAGAACATCACCGCCTACTACCGCCAGCGTCTCGACGACGTCCTCGAAGACCGCCCGGACCTGGCCCGCGCCTCCAGCGGCCGCACCGCGCACTTCTTCCTGCCCGACCCGGAAAAAACCTTCCACCGTGGCAGCACCGATTACTTCGTCACTGACCGCAAGATCGATATCGGCGCCTTTGACTCGCCGACCTTCACCGGTCTGCCAGTGGGTGTGGTCGAGAAGGTCGCCAAGCGTGACATGCAGGTCGTGACGCACGAGCCGCTGTCCAACGGTGACGGTCTCAACGTGCTGGTCAAGCGTGAAGTGGTGGGTTTCCGCGCCAACATCGCCGAACCCAAGGGCGAATTCGAGGAGGACGGCGAGAAGCGTTATCGCTATCGCGTCGAGCCCAACGAGATGCCGGAGGGGATGTACAAGCTGCGCCCCAACCATCCGCTGAATCGCAATCTCGATCACAACTGGCAACAGGCGCTGCAACGGACCTCGGCCGAGCGTCGCATCGCCCTGAACTGGGTCGCTCGCCTGCGGGAAGAACAACTGGAGCTGACCGCGACCAGCGAGGAAGGCATCAGTGCCAGCGTCACCCTGGCCGGCCCGTTCGGCGCGGCCAACAAGCCGGAGCAGGCGCTGGAGCAATTGCAGGATCTGCTCGGCCAGCTGGGGACCACCCAGTACCACGCCATCGACATCAAGCTGGATGCGCCGCAGGCGTTCTTCATCCCGAACTCGCAGCTCAAGGCCTTGCGCCGCGAAGTGATAGAGGCCTTGACCCAGGCGCGGGTCGCCGCCCACCCGCGCGGCAGCCGTAAAGCCGAAACCACTCCGCCGCCGGTGTACCCGGAGTCGCACCTGACCTTCCTGGCCAACGTCTACAACCAGAAGGCCCGCGACTTCTATCACCGCCATGGGGTCAAGCTGATCGACGCGGCCTACGAGGCCCACGAGGAAGCCGGCGAAGTGCCGGTGATGATCACCAAGCACTGCCTGCGTTTCTCCTTCAACCTGTGCCCGAAACAGGCCAAGGGCGTGACCGGCGTGCGCACCAAGGTCGCGCCGATGCAACTGATTCACGGCGATGAAGTGCTGACGCTGAAGTTCGATTGCAAGCCATGCGAGATGCACATCATCGGCAAGATGAAGGGCCACATCCTCAACCTGCCGCAACCGGGCAGCGTGGTCGGTCACATCAGCCCCGAAGACCTGCTCAAGACCATCCCGCGCGCACCGCACTGAACAACAGGTGAGCGCGCCGCAACGGCGCGCTCACCTGTTGTTCAAAACCCCGTGTAATTGAAGTAGACGACTGCCACGGCAACCGCGAGGCCAAAGGCTGCCAGGGCTTTTGCCTGTGCGCTGGCCTGAAATCCACTCGCCGCCTGCTCAAGGGGATGCGCGTACGCGGTGGGGGCCTGGCGGCGCTGCCGCATGGCCCGATAGCTGTAGCGCAAGCCGATCAGCAGGGACATGGCGATCAGGCCGAGGATCAGCCTGCGTATCGGCGGTTTTCCAGTGGCGGCCAGGCTGCCCTCGTGTTCACAGGCCGGACTCCCGAATTCCACCACGGAAACCGGTTGGTAGGCCGCCGGGGACTGCTTTGCATCTTGCATCGCCGCCATCTGCTCCAGATCCAGTGCCTGATACTTCCACAGTGTCGACGATCCTTCCCGGCAGAAAGTGAACGCAACGGGGCTCGAGGCGCCAATGACGCACGCGTCACTGATGCCGATTTTTTTCAGGGTTTCGGTTGCAGACCGTGTGAAGTCCAGTTCGAGGACAGGAATGACGCCGTTGGCAGACACCGCGACCGACACCAGCAGGCCCGCGATGGCGCAGAGGGTTGATAGTTTCAAAGTTTGGGCGTCCTCGTTTGTAGTTATTTTTGTTTTAAACGCGGAGTCTGGTTGCAACCTGCTCTTGCTGGAGTCTAGACGCTGGCGACAAACCTGGAGCAGCAGTCGTTGCTATCCACAGGTCTCGAGGACGGCTTTTTCAGCTCGTTTGAATTCCTGTTTGATGTCGGTGGGGATGCGTTGCTTTTTGAGTTCCTGGCCGAGGAAGGGTTGATCGCTGCGGGAGTGGACTTCGGCGTCTTCGGCCGTTATCTGTGCTTCGATGGCGGCGGCGTGTTTGTCGATGACGGCATTGACCTCGGCTTCGTTCCTGGCCGTATCAAGTGCCAGGACCAACTGGCCGGCCTCGGCTTTTTCGGCCTCGGCATAGGCTTCGACCGTCAACCCGGAGGCCAGGGCCCGCGCCTGGGTTTCCAGGCCGTTGAGATGCTCCCGGGCAGCCCTGCAGACCGCTTCCTGTCGCTGGCTCTCGATGTGTTCCCAGGTGTTCAGTCCATAAATCGCGGCCCCGACCACCAGGATGGTTGCAAAGGTGCCCATCAGTTTGCCTTTCACATTTTGCGCCCTCAAATGGTAAAGGAGGGGTGTTGAGCAAACGATTTCCGATTCCATCCCCTAAAGGAAAAGCGTAGCAGACGTGATCGGGCCGAATGTGCGCCGAGCACTTCCCCGGGACTTGGCTGAACACTAAGCGTCTGTTTTAAAAAACAAATTGTTTTATTGGGGCTTCCCATACAAGGCAAAAGTTGGTAAATTGCCGCCCACTCTTGCACAGGCCCTCAGGGAGCCTGTCACGCAAGCAGGCAACAGCACTTGTTGCCACTCAAGAAAGCGAGTGCCTGGCACTCATCGCAACAGATACAGGGGCGTCGCCAAGCGGTAAGGCAGCAGGTTTTGATCCTGCCATGCGTTGGTTCGAATCCAGCCGCCCCTGCCATTTTTTCTTATTGCTCAATCAGAAAACACTCGACCGACGGTTGTTATTCGTCGATTCGCCGGTTTTTTGCGCTCGTTTTTCATGTTCCGGATGTTCCCTCGCAAACCCGCGTGCAGCCAAGGCTCGCGCAAGGTCTTTGTGCGCGAGCCTCTAGCGAAAGCGCTCCGGGATGGCCTCGGCAAACGGATACCAGGCAAACCAGGGCCTTGCCTCGTCGATCACCCGCTTGACCGAGGGTCTTTCGGTCAACCTGTCGAAATAAGCGCGCAAGTGGCGCTGATCGTCGGCAAAGGGGACGAGGGTGCTGGCGTAGAACAGCGCCGGGGCGGCGGCGCAATCGGCCATGCTGAATGCCGGACTGGCCACCCAGGTTTTTGCCGCCAGTTGCCGTTCAAGCAGGCCGTACGCCGTTGTCAGCGCGGCGCGCTCGCGAGTCAGGTCGCCGTTGGCGGCGTTCAGGCGGTCAGCGACGATCTTCTGCATCGGCACCTGTACGTGGAGGTCGAAAAAGCGATCCCACAGCCGCACTTCCAGGGCGGCTTCCCAATCGTGGGGAATCAGGTGTGCCGGGCCGGTATGAAGCCGGTCCAGATATTCAATGATCACACTCGATTCCGGCACATTCTTTTGCCGGGTGTGATCGCGAAGCATCGGGAACTTGCCGATCGGCCACAGCGCTTGAAGTTCGGCCCGGTCGGCGTCGTTGCCCAGGTCGATCACCCTTTTTTCAAACTCGATGTCCAATTCATAGAGGGCGATCAGCGTTTTGTGGCAGAACGACGAGAGCGGGTGGAAATAAAGAGTCAGTGACATCCTTCCATTCCTCGGTGAGATGCAAACCGCTTCATTATCCGTCGCCATCGGTCAATGCGCGAGGCGCGCCATCATGATGTGCGGTGCGGGCTGTTCGGGTTAGAGTGCAGATCCTGGCCTGAATATCAGGCATGCCACGTTCAGGGTCATACCGCCATGCACCAGATCGGACTCATTGTTTATCCCGGTTTTCAGGTTCTCGGGCTGGCCATGTGTGCCGCCTTCGAATTGGCCAACAGTGCCGGTGACGAGCCGTTGTACCGCATTGCCTTGTTGTCCGAGCCGGGTGGCCTGGTGCAAACGTCCGCCGGTTTTGCTGTGCAGACCGAAGCGTTTGACCAGCGCGCGTTCGATACGCTGCTGGTCCTGGGCGACAACCTGATCCGCCCGACCACTGCGGGCATGCTGGCGTTTTTGCGCCGCGCCAGTCAGGGCACTCGACGCCTGGGCTCGATTTGCACAGGGGCGACTGCCTTGGCGGAGGCCGGTTTGCTTGATGGTCGGCGGGCGACCACCCACTGGGCGCATGTGCCGGCCTTTCGCAAGGCGTACCCGAACGTGAAGGTCGAGCAAGACCGGATCTTCGTCAATGATGGTCATCTGTGGACGGCGGCGGGCATGAGCGCGTGCGTGGACCTGGCGTTGGCGCTGGTGGAGCAGGACCTGGGCGCCGACCTTGCACGCAAGGTGGCGCGGCAGTTGGTGGTGTACCACCGGCGTTCCGGCGGACAGTCGCAGTTTTCAGTGATGCTGGAACTGGCCCCCAAGACCGATCGGATTCAGGCCGCGCTGAACTACGCCCGGCAGAATCTCAAGTCCGCGCTGTCGGTCGAAGAGCTGGCCAGCGCGGCCAATCTCAGCCCCCGGCAATTCAGCCGGGTGTTTCATGCCGAAACCGGCCAGTCTCCGGCCAAGGCCATCGAACGCCTGCGGGTCGAGTCGGCCCGGTTGATGATGGAAAGCGGGCGGCACTCCATCGATGTGGTGGCGACGGACACGGGGTTTGGTGACCGGGAGCGGATGCGTCGTGCTTTCATTCGTGCCTTCGGGCAGCCGCCGCAGGTGATTCAGCGCGCCAGTCGGGATTGATTTGTTGATGTCCTGAAAAGTGGTGTATACGACATTCAAGACTTAATATTATAGGCGTAATCTTGATCTCGTTGAAACCCTTCCCTCAGTGAGATCACCGCCATGACCATTGTCAAAGCCGCCGCCGTACAAATCAGTCCCGTTCTTTACAGCCGTGAAGGCACCGTCGACAAAGTGGTGCAGAAAATTCTCGAACTCGGCGAACAGGGTGTGCAATTCGCCGTGTTCCCGGAAACCGTCGTGCCGTACTACCCGTACTTTTCCTTCGTACAGTCGCCGTTCGAAATGGCCGCCGAGCACCTCAAGCTGCTGGACCAGGCTGTCACCGTGCCTTCGCCGGCCACTGATGCCATCGGCGCTGCGGCCAGGCAGGTCGGCATGGTCGTGTCCATCGGCGTCAACGAGCGTGATGGCGGCACGCTGTACAACACGCAGTTGCTGTTCGATGCCGACGGCTCGCTGATCCAGCGTCGCCGCAAGATCTCCCCGACCTACCATGAACGCATGATCTGGGGCATGGGCGACGGTTCCGGTCTGCGGGCCGTCGACAGTGCGGCAGGGCGCATCGGGCAACTGGCCTGCTGGGAGCATTTCAACCCGCTGGCCCGTTATGCCTTGATGGCCGATGGCGAACAGATCCATGCGGCGATGTACCCGGGTTCGTTTGCGGGTCCCCTGTTTGCCTCGCAAATGGAAGTCAGCATTCGCCAGCATGCGCTGGAGGCCGCGTGCTTTGTGGTCAATTCCACGGCATGGCTGTACCCCGAGCAACAGGCGCAGATCATGGCGGATACCGGCTGCGCCATCGGCCCGATCTCCGGCGGCTGCTATACCGCGATCATCAGCCCGGATGGCACGGTGCTGGGTTCGTTGCAGGAAGGTGAAGGCGAGGTGATCGCCGACCTCGACATGGGCCTGATCGACAAGCGCAAACGCATGATGGATTCCCGCGGCCACTACAGTCGCCCGGAACTGCTGAGCCTGCTGATTGACCGTACACCGCATGCCCATGTGCATGAACGCAGTGCGCATCCGAGGCTGGCCGAACAGACCGGGATGGAAGAAGTGATTGGGTAGGTTGTTCAGGTAATTGCGGGGAACACCGATACCTGTAGGAGCGAGCTTGCTCGCGATGGAGGTCAACGATGACGCGGGGAGCCTGACACCCCGCGGTGCTCTCACGTTTTTCGCGAGCAGGCTCGCTCCTACAGATATTTCGTAATCTGTGTGTCCCGGTGAAGTCCCCTTTTTTCAGCGACGCCAGAAGTAACGCGCCAACAGGGCGTCGAGGCTGAGTTTGCCGGCACCGGACAGCAACAGCGGAGTGAGGGCCACAAGGTAGATCAAGGGCAGCTTGAAGTTGCCGTAACCCTTGTTGCTGATGGCGTACCCTTGGGCAAGTTCACTCAGGGTGTGCCAGTCGGCGGGCCAATGCACGGCGGCGGTGGCGACGAGGGTCACCACCATCAGGCTCAACGCCGAGAAGCGTGTGCCAAGGCCCACCAGCAAGGTCATGGCGAAGATCAGTTCGGCCCACATCGACAGTTCCCAGTTCAGCGTCGCCGGAAGGTGGTCGAACGGAAACGGGAAGCGCTCCTGGATATCGGCGAACCAGTTCTGGCCGTTGAATTTTTCCAGTCCCGACTCGAGGAATTCCCAGGCAAGGAACGCTCGCAGCGCCAGGGGCGCAACCCAGTTGCCGGCGCGGTCGAGGTTCAGGTTCAGGCCTTTGACGGCCGAGGAAAGGGTGGTGTTCATGGACGATGATCTCCTTCAGGTCGGGGAGACGGGGCAAGGGCATGCCCCGTGAGTTGAGCGCTTTGATCGGCCAGGCCAATCGACCGGCGTATTTCATCAACGGGGTGTATCTGCGGTGTGTCGTTGGGGTGGGGTTTTGCGTGCGGGGTGTGTCCGGGGCGGGGCTGTATACATTGCGATACGTAAGTGCACAACCCGTGTGGGAGCGGGCTTGCTCGCGAAGGCGGTGTGTCAGTCGACATCAATTCTGACTGTCCTGCCGCTATCGCGAGCAAGC
>NZ_AKJO01000183.1:0-50317 GCF_000282295.1 Pseudomonas sp. GM33 | reverse complement strand
TAGCCGCTCAATGCAGCGAGCATCTGGCCCGTCTGGTTGTTGTCGCTGTCGATGGCTTGTTTGCCAAGGATCACCAGCTGAGGCTGTTCCTTGTCGACAACAGCCTTCAGCAGCTTGGCAACAGCCAGGGACGTCAGGTCTTCGGTGGATTCGACGAGGATGGCACGGTCGGCACCCAGAGCCAGCGCGGTGCGCAGTTGCTCCTGAGCGGTGGACGGGCCGACGGAGACGACGACGATTTCAGTCGCAACGCGCCCTTCTTTTATAGAGAGTTCTTTCAGGCGTACGGCTTCTTCCACTGCGATTTCGCAGAACGGGTTCATCGACATCTTGACGTTGGCAAGATCGACGCCGGAATTGTCCGCCTTGGCGCGGACTTTCACGTTGTAGTCGACCACGCGCTTTATGGCTACAAGGACTTTCATGACAGGCTCCAATGGTAAAATTGCCCCGGCAGCTCAGGTGGCGTGCGAGGTCATGCATATCAGCGTTCGCCCAGTTGTTCGATGACGCCGCGTGCCTTCAACTCGATCAGGCGTTCATCGTCCAGTCCCAACTGACGCTTGAGGACTTCATCGGTATGTTCACCCAACATCGGTGCCGGGCGCAGATACTCCACCGGCGTCCCCGATAGCTTGATGGGGCTGCCCACGGTCACGAAATCCGCCTTTAGCGGATGGGGGATGTTCACCAGCATGTTGCGCGCCTTCACCTGCGGCTCATCCAGCGCCTGGGCAATGCTGTTGATCACGCCTATTGGCACGCCTTGCGGGTGAATACGTCGCACCCACTCATCGGCGGTAGCCGCGAGAAAGTGTTGCGCAAGCATCTCGATGAGCGCCTCCCGATTCGTCACTCTGTCCGCATTGCGCGAAAAGCGAGGGTCTGAAGAAAGGTCCGCCAAACCGATAGATTCGCACAGTGCAACGAACTGGGAGTCGTTGCCGCAGGCGATCACGAAATCCTGGTCACTGGCGCGAAACACCTGGTACGGCACTATGTTGGCGTGGGCGTTGCCATACCGACCTGGAGATTTACCGGAAGCCAGGAAGTTCTGGCTCTGGTTGCACAGCGTAGCGACCTGAACGTCGAGCAGCGCCATATCGACGTGCTGTCCGACGCCGGTTTTTTCGCGACTGAGCAATGCAGCCTGAATAGCGACCGTCGAGTAAAGCCCTGTCATCAGGTCAGAGAACGCCACGCCAACTTTCTGCGGCCCGCCACCGGGTAGGTCATCACGCTCCCCGGTGATACTCATCAGCCCGCCGATCCCCTGGATGATGAAATCATAACCAGGCTCTGCAGCCCGAGGCCCGGTCTGTCCGAAGCCGGTCACCGAGCAGTACACCAGGCGCGGATTGAGCCGGGACAAAGAGGCATAATCCAGCCCGTATTTGGCCAGCGAGCCGGCTTTATAGTTTTCGATCAGCACATCGCAGGAAGTAGCCAGCGCACGCACCAGTTCCTGGCCTTCGGCGCTCGCCAGGTTCAGCGCCACCGACAACTTGCCACGGTTGGTCGATTGGTAATAGGAGGCTTCGTTTGTAGTCTTACCGTTCTGGCCCTTCATCCATGGTGGCCCCCAACCACGAGTGTCGTCACCCGCACCCGGTCGTTCAATCTTGATGACTTCGGCTCCCAGGTCGGCCAGGGTCTGGCCACACCAGGGACCGGCCAACACACGGCTCAAATCGAGCACGCGGTATCCAGTCAAAGCACCCATTTCACACCACCTTTATTTGTAGACATTCGCCATGGCACAGCGACAGGCCGAGGGTCGCGCGTCGGCGCAGCCAGGGGCCCGGCCGGTAACGCGGATCCCCGGTCAATTCGGTCATGCGCTGCAGGATGGTCAGCAAGCGCTTGCTGCCGATGCTGTCGCCCCATGCCAACGGTCCCTGCGGATAGCCCAGCCCCCGTCGAACACCTTCATCGAGGTCTTCCACGCTGGCGATTCGCTGTTGGACGATATCGCCAGCCAGATTGACGATCATTGCCAGCACGCGTTGGGCGACGAAGCCGACGCTGTCATTGATCACGCTGACGCCGACGCCATCGCGAGCGAGTAATGCATGTGCGGCATTTCGCATGTCGACTCGGGTCGCCGGGTTCAGCATCAACGTGCGGTAGCGAGCGCTGTCGAGCAACGGGTCGATGCAGACCGTACGCGTCGGGTCGGTGTCAAAGCGTTCCGCTGCACCGGTAGCATCCAAACCATAGGGCGCCAGCAGGCAGAGTGCTTTGCTGGACGGTGTGGCGCCCTGCTCTACCTCCGCGCCTAACTTCTCAAGCAAAGCAGTCAGATTGGCACGATCGACCTCGTTCTCGGTACCCAACCACACCGGCGGTAGAGTCTCCACGACTGGCACTGACTGCGCCGGGGGGGCATCAACCATTTGCCCGTTGGCGTATCGGTAAAAACCACGCCCAACCTTGCGACCGACATAACCAGCCTCAAGCATCTGACGCGTCAGCGCTGCCGGGCGATATCGAGGCTCCTGGTAAAACTGGTTGTAGATAGACTCGATCACCGGATGCGAGACATCCAGGGCCGTAAGGTCGAACAACTCCAACGGCCCCATGCGAAAACCCAGTCCTTCGCGTAGGATACGGTCGATTTCGGCGGGCTCAGTCACGCCCTCCTTGAGGATTTGCAACGCCTCGGTGCTGTAGGCTCGTCCCGCGTGGTTGATGATGAAACCAGGCGTGTCCTTGGCACGAATTCCACGATGGCCCATGCGCGATGCCAACGCCTGCAGGCGATCACCCACTTGCGGATCACTGGCCAGACCGTCGATGACCTCAACGACTTTCATCAGTGGCACCGGGTTAAAGAAATGAAACCCGGCGACACGCTCAGGGCGCCGACATTTCCGCGCAATGCTAGTCACGGACAGCGAAGAGGTATTGGTTGCCAGTATGCAATCGTCACCGACGACCGCTTCAAGTTGTGCAAGCAAACCCTGCTTGGCATCAAGGCGTTCGATAATCGCTTCGACGACCAGGTCGACATCCTTGAGCTCGGTCAGAGCGGTCGCTACCCGCAGGCGGTCGAGTGTGGCCTGTGCATCCGCGGCAAGGACCTTGCCCTTGGCCACCAGCTTTTTCAGCGTCTGTTCAAGGTTATCGCGAGCTGACTGGGCAGCGCCTTCGCGGTTATCAAACAGCAGGACCTCAATACCGGCCTGAGCTGCAATCTGGGCAATGCCGGTGCCCATGATGCCAGCCCCCACAACCGCCATATGGTTGATCTCGCGTGTCATGAATCACTCTCCCGAGAAGGTTGCTTTACGTTTTTCAAGGAAGGCACTGGCACCTTCTTTCTGATCCTTGGAATCGAACAGCAACTGAAACGCCTTGCGCTCCAATGCCAGCGCGCTGTCCAGGGGCAAGTCGGCACCCAGCAACATCACCTCCTTGATCTGTGCGACAGCCAGCGGCGGCAAGGCGGCAATTTCAGCAGCCAGCTCAAGTGCTCGCGGTACTGTGCGTTCGTCACTCACCACTTCGCTGACCATGCCTATGGCAAGCGCTTCGGGGGCTGGGACCAGACAGCCCGTCAGCGTGATACGCATCGCCTGGAATTTGCCGACTGCACGAATCAGGCGCTGGGTGCCACCCGCTCCCGGCATGAGGCCAAGCTTGACCTCCGGTTGACCGAAGCGCGCCGATTGTCCGGCAACGATGATGTCGCAGTGCATCGCCAATTCGCAGCCGCCTCCCAGGGCGAAACCATTCACCGCTGCGATCACAGGTTTAGGGCAACGAGCGATGGCCTCCCACAAGTACTCCGTGTGGCGGCGATACATCTCGATAGGGCTGGCCTCGGCGAACTCGCGGATGTCGGCCCCGGCGACAAAGCACTGTTCACCACCGGAGAGGACGATCGCGCGCACCTGCTCATTGCTGGTCAAAGAGCGAAAGATTGCTGCCAGCTGTTCGCGAACTGCGCTGTTGAGCGCGTTCCTGGCCTCGGGCCGCTGGATCTGTACGACAGCGACGGCATCATCGCGAATGTGCAGATCCACTACAGCGTTGAGTCGGGAGTCCATAGCTACCTCTTGTTTGTATTTCGCTATACGAAACTGAATACCGTAATTACGATCAATCATAGATACGCTTCTAAATCGCTGTAAACAGGAAAACCAATAAATCTGGTTTAGTCCTTTGTTTACAGGTATTTACGCCTGAATAATAAATAGATTGGTTTTTTTTAAGACAGCAAATATAATTTCGCCTAGCGAAACTATATTTTATTTTCTTGCATTTCTTGAAAGCGAGGTTCTACCATGGGTCGCAACAAGGCAGATCACCAGGTCATGGGCCATTCCAAAGGAGCAGATGAAATAGGCTTGTTGAAGATGGGCCTGCTCGATCCCGCCAGCGCGCTGAGCGAAGACGAAAGCGGTGGCCAGTTCGTAACGGCGTTAGCTCGCGGGCTTGAATTGATGAGGTGTTTCACCCCGCGCGAAAACGTACTCGGCAATCAGGATCTGGCGCTAATGACCGGGCTGCCGAAACCGACCGTGACGCGTCTGACCAATACGCTGATGCGGTTGGGCTGCCTCAAACGTGAAGTGCATTCAGGCAAGTATCAGTTGGACGTGGGTGTATTGGGTTTCGGTTACGCCATGTTGTCGAATCTGGCGATCCGCACGGTGGCTCATCCCTTAATGGAAGAGTTGGCCAACCACGCTCAGGCGGCCGTTGCCATGGCCGCCCGCGACCGACTGCAGATGGTGTACCTGGATGTAGTCCAGGGCCAGGGCAACATGACCATGCGTCGTCAGATCGGCAGTTATTTGCCGCTGGCACAGAGTTCGGTGGGTCGCGCCTGCCTTGCTGCAATGCCGGAAACCGAGCGGGAGTTTCTGCTCGATCACATTCGCCAACGCGAATCGGAGCAGTGGCCAGCCATTCGTAAGGGCCTGGACAAAGCTTTCAGGGATTTCGCCGATTACGGCTTCTGCCTGTCGATCGGTGAGTGGCACCGCGACGTCAACTCCGTTGCAGTGCCATTGCTGCACCCGCAGTACGGGTTACTGACCTTCAACTGCGGTGGACCGAGCTTTCAGCTTCCCCGTGAACAGCTCATGGACGATATCGGGCCTCGCCTGATCAATATGGTCAATAACATTGGCGCCGCTGCTCGCTGACGCAACGGAGTAACGGCGCTCTAACAAAACGGCTCGCTTGCGAGCCTCAGGAGCGCACATGATCCGTGATACCGAAACCCTGCAGATTCTGTTGGATTCTCTTCGTCAGTTCGTCAGCGAAGTGCTGATCCCCCGGGAAAATGAGGTAGCTGACACCGACGCAATCCCCCAGGACATCGTCGGGCAGATGCGGGAAATGGGCTTGTTTGGCCTGACGCTTCCGGAAGAGTTTGGTGGCTTGGGTGTCACGATGGAGGAAGAGGTCAATATTGCCTTCGAACTGGGCCGCACTTCGCCGGCGTTTCGCTCCTATATCGGGACCAATAACGGTATCGGCTCCATCGGTATCCTCCTGGACGGCACTGACGAGCAGAAGCATCACTACCTGCCAAAACTGGCCAGCGGCGAGTTGCTCAGTTCCTTCTGCCTGACTGAGCCAGATGCTGGCTCAGACGCCGCGTCACTCAAAACCACCGCCATGCGCGACGGCAAAAGCTACATTCTCAATGGCACCAAGCGCTTCATCACCAATGCCCCGCACGCCGGGATCTATACGGTGATGGCGCGAACCAACCCTGAGATCAAGGGCGCCGCCGGCATCAGCGCGTTTATTGTCGAGCGCGGCACACCCGGTGTTTCCCTGGGCAAGCCTGACCACAAAATGGGTCACAAGGGGGCACACACCTGCGACGTCATATTCGAGAATGCACGTGTCCCGGCCAGCCAACTGATTGGAGGTGTCGAAGGCGTAGGTTTCAAGACCGCCATGAAAGTGCTCGACAAGGGGCGCCTGCATATTGCAGCCCTGAGTATTGGTGCTGCTGAGCGAATGCTCGACGATGCCTTGCGCTACGCAATGGAGCGCAAACAGTTCGGCAAACCGATCGCCGAGTTTCAACTGATCCAGGCCATGCTCGCTGACAGCAAGGCTGAAATCTATGCAAGTCGTTGCATGGTGCTGGATGCTGCACGCAAGCGTGACGATGGACGTAACGTCAGCACTGAAGCCTCCTGCGCCAAGATGTTCTCCACTGAAATGTGCGGTCGGGTCGCCGACCGCTGCGTGCAGATTCATGGTGGCGCCGGCTATGTGAGTGAATACGCCATTGAGCGCTTCTATCGGGATGTTCGTCTATTCCGCATTTACGAAGGCACGACCCAGATCCAGCAAATCGTTATCGCGCGCAACATGATTCGCGACGCTCAAAGCTGAGGTCACGGGCTTTCAATTTCCGGTTCAAGTGCCCTCCTCCAATAAATACAAAAAGGTATCACCATGGACGCTGCAGCTCAGGCGAACGTGACTTCGCACGCCAAAACCAGTACCTGGGTGCTGGTATTCATCTTCTGTTTTCTTGGATTGCTGATCGACGGTGCCGATCTGATGCTGCTTTCCTACAGCCTCAGCAGTCTGAAGGCCGAGTTCGGCCTGAGCAACGTTGAGGCCGGCAGTCTGGGAAGTTTCACCTTAACCGGGATGGCCATTGGTGGAATCTACGGTGGCTGGGCCTGCGATCGTTTCGGTCGGGTGAAAACGGTGGTCTGGAGTATCACGCTGTTTTCCGTAGGCACGGCGGTACTGGGCCTGACGCATAGTTATTGGCAATTCGCGATCACCCGTTTCGTGGCCTCCCTGGGGATCGGGGCACTGTATGTGGCTTGCAATACGCTGATGTCGGAATACGTGCCCACCCGCTACCGCACAACTGTACTCGGCACGCTACAGGCAGGGTGGTCGGTGGGGTATATCGTTGCGACGCTGCTGGCGGGCTGGATACTGCCTAGCCACGGTTGGCGCTGGCTTTTCTACATCGCGATTATCCCGGTGATCCTGGCTGTGGTGATGCAGCATTTCGTGCCTGAACCACAGGCCTGGATCAACGCTCAGTCCGAACGCGCCAGGAACAAACTCACCGGTACCCAAAGCCTGCTCTCCAAAAAGCGCGAAAGCATGTACAAGCTGATTTTCAGTGATCCACAAGCTAGCAGGATGTTTATTTTCTGGGCTCTGACGGCCGGCTTTTTGCAGTTCGGCTACTACGGTGTGAACAACTGGATGCCGACGTACCTGGAAAGCGAATTGGGCCTGAATCTCAAATCCATGACCGGCTATATGGTCGGCACCTACACCGCCATGATCCTCGGCAAAGTTCTAGCTGGCCTGGCCGCTGATCGTATCGGACGTCGTACCGTATTTGCCTTTGGCGCCCTGGGGACTGCGGTATTCCTGCCGGTGATCGTGGTCTTGCAAAGCCCGGAAAACATCTTGTGGATGCTGGTGGTGTTCGGCTTTTTGTATGGCATTCCTTACGGTGTGAATGCCACGTACATGACCGAAAGCTTCGAGGCCAAGTTTCGCGGGTCCGCCGTCGGCGGTGCGTACAATATCGGGCGCCTGGGCGCAGCGATTGCGCCGGCTGCAATCGGGTTCCTCGCCTCCCACGGTTCAATCGGCGTGGGTTTCCTGGTCATGGGCGCGGCCTACTTTATCTGTGGCGTGATTCCGGCGCTGTTTATCAGGGACAAGCAGTTTGACCCGCAAAAGCAGTAACGCTTTGTAATCCCAGCAGGATTGCTATTGCTCGGCATCGGAGGGGTAAAAAATCCGGCGCATTACGCGCCGGTTTCAAACTTAGAAAGGGTACGGCTGGTTGGAAGGTTCAACCGTGACCCACTTGACCTCGGTAAACTCTTCAATGACTGCACTGCCGTCGAAGCGTCCGTAGCCGCTTTTCTTCATTCCGCCGTAAGGGGCCTGCGGCTCGTTTTGCACGGTGGCGCCATTGATGTGTACGCAGCCAGCATCCAGTCGGCCAGCCAACTCCAATGCCCGTGTCACATCGCGACTGAAGATTGAAGAGGAGAGTCCGTAGGCGGTGTCGTTGGCGACCTCCAGTGCTTGCTCAGCACCCTTCACCCGTACGATCGTTGTAACGGGCCCAAAGGTCTCTTCGTCGTAAATCGACATCTCACGGGTAACCCGATCGACCAGCGTCGGGCCCATCAAGGCATTTTCCGCCAGGCCGCCAGCCACGATGACAGCGCCCTTGCCGATGGCGTCGTCGAGTAAATGATTGATCCGTTGTACCGAGCCCTGGCCGATCATCGGGCCTATCACGCAACTTGGCGACGTCGATGGAACGCCCGTTTCCAGCGACTTTACGCGTTCTGCAAAACGAGAAACGAATTGCTCGGCAACCGCTTCATCGACCACGAAACGCTCGGTCGACATGCAGATTTGACCCTGATAAAGGAAGGCTCCGAAAACGGCCGCGTTGACTGCTCCGTCGATATCCGCATCGTCCAGAACAACAAAAGGTGCTTTACCACCCAGTTCCAGGAGGCAGCGCTTGAGATGACTGGCGCACGTCTGGGCGATCATGCGGCCGACCTTGGTCGAACCGGTGAAATTCACTCGACGCACAACGTCATGAGCGACCAGTGCTTCAGTCACCGCAGACGCGTCTTCTGGCGCGCTGATCAGAAAGTTCAATACACCCGCCGGCAAACCGGCATCGTAAAAGGCTTCGGCCAGCAACGCATGCGTACGTGGACTGCTTTCAGAACCCTTGAAGATCACCGTATTGCCACACGCCAGTGGGTAGGCAATAGCCCGTGCGCCAAGAATGACCGGCCCGTTCCAAGGCACGATACTCAGTACGGCGCCCACCGGTTGGCGCAACGTCATCGACAGTGCGCCGGGCTTGTCGGTAGGTATGGTTTCGCCTTTGATTTGTGTGGTCAGGGCTGCAGCTTCACGCAGCAGGTTGGCCGATGCTCCCACGTTGAATTGTGCCCAGAGTTGCGAAGCGCCAATCTCCTCGGCCATGACCGAGCAGAACTGCGCCATTTTCGATTCCAGGGCATCGGCTGCCGCTAGCAGTATACGGCGGCGTTCGGTTGGCCCGGTTTTTGACCATGTTTGAAAAGCGCTCTGGGAAGACTCGGCAGCACGGATGGCGTCCTCGACGCTGCAGGCTGCACCTACACTCACGGTCGCGGCACTGAGCGGATCGATGCGCTGGAATGTCTTGCCATTGGAGGCATCGAGCTTTTGATTGTCTATTACGATTTGAACGGTCATTGCTGGTTCCTTGGCAGATCGAAAAAGTTAGACCGAAGCAGGGACTGGCATACGCAGAATCGGTTTGATGGTGACACCGCGCTCGCTATCGGCCATCGCCTGGTTCACCTCATCGAATTCGTAAAATTTGCATAGCTTGTCGAAGGGGAATCGGCCCTGGAGGAACAGATCAACCAGCTTCGGAATAAAAGCATTGGCAACGACATCGCCTTGCACGATGCCCATGATGCGTTTGCCGGGAATCATCACGTCGTTGATATTGAAGGCGACCTCGGTACCCATTTTGGTAGCACCGACGATGCCACAGGTACCCAGCGTGGTGACTGAATCGATCGCCTGGCGCAACACCTCGGAGCGACCGGAGCATTCAAGGCTGTAATTGACACCGCCCTGAGTGATGGCCTGGATGCGTTGAACCGGATCCTCTTCGCGACTATTGATGACATGGGTCGCTCCCAGTTCTAGCGCCAGTTCCAGCCGACTCGCAGTGACGTCCACAGCAATGATGGTCGTAGCGCCAGCGACCTTCGCCGCCATGACCGCCGCCAGCCCGACCGCCCCTGCACCAAAGGCGGCGAAGCTCGATCCGGCCTCGACCTTGAGTGCATTGAGCACTGATCCTGCGCCCGTCTGAATGCCACAACCCAGCGGTCCCAAGAGTTCCAATGGTGCCTGCTTGGGGACTTTGACGACGTTGCGCTCATTGGCGATCGTGTATGTGGAAAACGAGGATTGACCAAAGAAATGGTCGTGGATGGCGTGGTCGCTGCCACATGCGCAAGCGGAGGTGCTGCCATCAAGCCGGCCACCACCAAAGTTCAACGGGTGCATGTGTGTGCAGTGTGCCGGGTGGCCCGTTTCGCAAGGCAGGCAAAGACCGCACGACATGTACGTCATGACCACGTGATCGCCCGGTTGTACGGTCGTCACGGCAGAACCGACTGCATCGACGACACCGGCACCTTCATGACCGAGGATGATGGGCAGAGGAGTGGGAAACAGCTGATCACGCACCACCATGTCAGTGTGGCAAACACCTGTAGCGACCACACGAACGCGCACTTCGGTTGGCCGAGGAGCCTCGAGCAAGACATCCTCAATTTGCAAAGGGGCTCCCGAGGTGCGCAATACTGCGGCACGGATGTTCATCGATTGTGCATCAGTCCGGGACATCGTTGTCTCCTTGAAGTGGTTCGTCGACGTCGAGTGAACGTCAGTTGGTCAGGCAGACTGCAACGCACGCGGGCGTTGGCTGCGATGGGTTGCTTGTTCGCTGGCGGCCGGACGCAGGCTGAAATTGAATGTCATCTCGGCGAAGCGCCCTGCCACACCCATGGCGGCGGCTCGTTCCTCGTCTTCCACAAAGCGAACTTCACCGATCAATCCGTCACGCGTCGCATAGGCGAAGTCGTCCCACAGGTACTTGTCATTCGACAGATTGATCTGGGTGGTCAGATGTTCATGCCCAGGGGCAGAAATGAAAAAGTGGATATGCGCGGGTCGCTGACCGTGGCGGCCCAAGTGATCGAGGCATTCCTGAGTCGGGCCGGCTGGATCGCAACCGTAGCCCGAAGGCACGATGCTGCGAGCCCGGTAGCAACCATTGGCGTCGGTGAGAATCCGGCGACGCAAGTTGAATTCAGACTGGCTCTTGTCGAAGTAGGAGTAGTTGCCCTGGGTGTTGGCTTGCCACAAATCCACGGTGGCCCCAGCGATCGGCTGGCCGTTCAGGTCGGTTACACGCCCTTCCAGAAACATCACCGTTGCTGTGCCATCCTCGGTTCCATCATCCATTCGAGTTTGGTACTCGCACAGCGGAGCGCCGGCGACGTACAACGGGCCTTCAATTGTCCGTGGGGTGCCACCGGTACGACCCACTTCGGCGTCCCTGGCATCGGCCAGCAGATCAAGGAAGTGTTCGATGCCAAGCCCGGCGACCAGCAAACCTGCTTCGTTTTTGGCGCCCAGGCGGTTGACGTAGTCCACGGCGCCCCAGAATTCATCGTCGCTGATCTGCAGATCTTCGATCACTCGGGCGACTTCCTGCAGCAACCGAAAGACGATCTGCTTGTGGCGCGGATCGCCTGCATTGTTGTCCAGCCCAGAGGCT
The DNA here is from genome assembly GCF_000282295.1 of Pseudomonas sp. GM33. Taxonomy (NCBI): domain Bacteria; kingdom Pseudomonadati; phylum Pseudomonadota; class Gammaproteobacteria; order Pseudomonadales; family Pseudomonadaceae; genus Pseudomonas; species Pseudomonas sp. GM33. The sequence continues at coordinate 38,967 of NZ_AKJO01000183.1, read as the reverse complement.
TCTCGGAAGAATTGCTGCAATTGCGGCAGTTGAGAAATTTTCACTGTCATTTCGATTCACCTGATCTTATTGGTATGCACTCACGAAGAGAGTCGCTAGGTGCTCCCTTCGCGCGTGTCGGTTCAAATCATTAGGCGACTGCTCGCCAGCCCAACTGGGCACGGGCTTCTTGAAGGTCGGACTGCATGTCGTGATTCCACAGCCAGTCGAAACGCTCGGCGAGGGTTTTGCTCAGCAGTTGTTCGTCATTGGCCACAGCTGGATCACGCATTTCATAAAGCTCACCGGCTTCCCAGGAGGTACGCTGCACACGGCAGGCACGGGGGCGACGGATGGCGTCGTAGGCTGCGAGCACCGCCTGTGGCTGGCTGTCCAGGACCTGCGGATCCGCCAGCAAGCGCGCCAGAAGCCAGGCGTCTTCCAGGCCTTGACCTGCGCCGGCGCCCTGGTGTGGCAACATCGCATGCGCAGCATCGCCGATCAGACCCACGCGGCCGTGCACGTAACCTGGCAACTCATCGAGTTCATGCAGCGCCCAAAGGGTGGGGGATGGAATGCATTCGAGCAGAACCCGAGCAGCGTCTCCCCAATGGTTGAAGGCAGAGAGCATTTCTTCCTGGCTGGCATTGCGTACCCACGGAGCATCACTTGGCCAGGTTGGATCAGGACGACTGCGATCGGAAATGAAGGCAACAACGTTGATAAGCCGGCCTTGTTTGACAGGGAACGTGAGGATATGAGCATCAAGCCCCAGGTACATCTGCGGGACGTCGATCAAGTGTTCATCGACACCCCGGGCCCGGTAGGCCGCGCGCAGTTGTTGGCTGTCGATCATCCCGCGATAGGCGCAGGTACCACTGAAACGCGGCGCCACCAGGGGTTGGCCAAGACCGTTGAGCACATGATCACGAATCGATGACTTGATACCGTCCGCGGCGATCAACAGGTCGCAGCGATGCTCAGTGCCATCGGTGAACACGACGCGAGCCTGTTGGGCATCCTGCTCCACGCTGACGGCGCGCTTGCCGAATTGAGCGATACCGTCCGGCAACTGGCTGGCCAGCGCATCGAGGAAGTCAGCACGGTGTACCGATGACTGCCCTACCCCTTCGGCCAGGCTTGCGCCCAGATAACCGGCATCTTCACCACGACGCCATTCGAACCAGATGTCCTGCCAAGGATCCTGCGTCTGGTCGGCAATCTTGCGGTAGGGTTCGGCAATACCCAGGCCCGCAATGGCACGAACGGCGTTGGCGCCGAACGAGACACCCGCTCCGACCTCGCCAAAGGCAGGCGCCGATTCGAATAATTGCACGTCGAGGTGGGAATGACGGCAAAGGTCCAGGGCCAGAGCCACGCCGGCGATACCGCCGCCAACAATGCCGATTTGCAGTTTGGATTGAGAAGTACGCATAGCAAGTTACCCATGAGGCTGATTGTTATTGGAGTAAGCAAATCATCGCCATCCGAGCGCTATTGATAAATACCGCAACTCCCATACACTCCATCATGGGTGTGAATATTACTCGTCAGGTCGAACAGTCATCGGCCGACGAGCCCTCCCGGGGCTCGTCTTTTGCTGCAAGGGTTACTGCGCCGGTTGCCGGGATAAAGCAGCCTGACGGCCTGGAGCGTTCTGAATCAGAAACACCAGAATGGCGATGGCCCCTACCAATCCTGGTATGGCGAAGATAAGAAAGCTGGCCTGCAGCGGCAGAGATGAAGCGTGCAGTGCCCCACCCAGCAGCGGACCGATGATGGCTCCGGTTCGCCCGACACCCATTGCCCAGCCAAGCCCGGTAGACCTTATTTGCGCGGGGTAATACTGCACGGTGCAAGCGTTGGCCAGGATTTGCGTACCAATGGTGCAGGCCCCGGCGATGGCGATAAGAACATAAAGAACGGGTAACGGCGCCTTGAGCGCCAACAGGCTCAGGGCTAACGCTCCACAACTGAAAAACGCGAACAAGACCTTGGCGATTCCAATGCGGTCCCCCAGCCACCCACCGGCCACTGCGCCAATAATCGCGCCGACGTTTAGTGCCAGCAGAAACGCCAGGCTGGAGTTCAATCCATAGCCTGCGGCCGTCATCAGTTTCGGCAGCCAGGAACTCAGTGCGTAAACCATCAGCAAACAACAGAAAAACGCGAGCCACAGCATGAAAGTGTTCACCTTGCGCCCGCCCTGGAACAGCTGCGCAATCGACACTTTCGTGCCTTTGGCGACCATCTGGTTCAACTGGTCATTGGGAGTGGGTACGTAAGACGGCTCGGCTTGTGCCAATAGATTTTGAGCCTTCACGGACTGCCCGGTGCGCAGTAGAAAATCCATCGACTCAGGCAATTGGCGTATTAAAAAAGGCAAGGCCATCAGAGGGATCAGCGCTACATAGAACACGGCTTGCCATCCCCATTGCGGGATGAGCACCATGCCCAGGCCTGCCGATAGCATTCCGCCCAACGAGTAGCCGCTGAACATGATCGCCACCAGGGTGCTACGGGATTTCTTTGGCGCGTACTCGTTCATCAACGCCACAACGTTGGGCATCACCCCGCCGATCCCAAGACCGGCGATAAACCGGCACAACGCAAACGCCTCCGGGCTCTGCGCCAAGCCGTTGATCGCTGTGACGCCACTGAAGATGGCGACACACATCATGATGGTTTTGCGTCGACCTATACGATCGGACAGTGAACCGAAAAACAGTGCCCCCAGCATCATGCCCACCAACGCGCAACTGCCCAGCGCACCAGCCTGCAACGAACTGAGGCCCCACTCGGACATCAATGAGGGCAGCACGACCCCATAGATGACCAGATCGTAACCGTCGAAAATGATGATCAGCGCGCACCAGAACAGTACGCGCGCATGGAAGGCATTGAACCGTGCCCCGTCAATCAGGGCTGACACATCTATCGTACGCATGGCTTCGCTCTTCTTGTCATTGTTATAGAGCCGGAGGATCTGGCGCCTCCGGTTACTGCACGTGCCTAAGGGTGAAATGCAGATGCACTCATACCCGGGCATTGGCTCGATCATGGGCAAACCCACAACCGGGATAAATGCAGCCAGGCGAATACTGATTATTTCGACCGTGAATAAAGCTCATCGGCGTACGCATCTGAAACCAATATGCGAACTGGTGGTATCCGGGGCTTGGGGTGAACGGGCGGGCGCGCGGTAGCGCCGGCAGTAATCCGGGGCGCAAAGATGGGAACCACCTTTGAGCACCCTCATGTTTTTCTCGCCACCGCCTTTGGCACAGCAGGAAGGCTTACCGCTACCCTGCCCGGGATTGTTGAATGGCGTGATTGTCCATTCCCAGACATTACCGATCATGTCCTGCAGCCCGTAACCATTGGCAGGAAATGCGCCCACTGGCGAGGTCCGGTCGTACCCATCCAGAGCAAGGTTGCGCCAGGGAAAATCCCCCTGCCAGATGTTGGCCATGTGGCGTCCATCCGGCACAAGTTGATCGCCCCAGACAAACTCGCTGCCTGTTCGCCCTCCCCAAGCGGCAAATTCCCATTGCGCTTCGGTGGGCAGTTCGCAACCCACCCACTGGGCATAAGCATGCGCATCTTCGAGGCCAACATGGACCACCGGATGCTGGTCGAGACCTTGCAGGTTCGAGTCGGGCCCCAGCGGGTGACGCCAGTCGGCGCCCGGAACCAATGACCACCAACGGCTCACATCGTCCAGTTGAACCGGGCCGTCGGGCGGCATGAATACCAGCGATGCCGGCTGCAACAGGTCCGGTGCGACGCCGGGATAGTCTTCTGTCGCCAGACACCGTTCTGCTTGAGTCACATAACCTGTGCTGGCGATAAACGCAGCGAACATGGCGTTGGTGACGGGAGTGGCATGCATGAAAAATCCAGTGATCTCCTCCCAGCGCACGGGGCTTTCTTCAGGGTAGTGATCTTGAGATCCCATCAGAAATCGGCCCTCAGGAATTCTGATCAGGGCCGCCCCGTTGCGATCAACCAGACCGGCGTCAACGTGATTGTTCATCTGCCGTCTCGTAATGCTTGATTTCATTGCCGAATCGAATTTTTGTGGCGAGTTCGGTATCCCATTCGATCCCGTTGCGGGCCTGGCATTGTTGCCATTGGTTCAACAGCGAGCGAGTGACCTGTGGTTGTTGAGCCGCAAGATTGTGTAACTCGGTGGGATCTTTCCGGATGTCGAACAGCTCCCATTGACCTGTGCCCCAAGGCGCATTGCTGAAGGTCATTTTCCAGTTCTCCTGAATCAGCGAGACCCGGCCAAATAACTCAGTGCACTGGACTTCATCTGCAGGATGTACGCTGGCCTGGTTCTTTTTTAGAAAGCCCAGTGCCGAGCTTCCCTGCATTTTCGTAACCCTCGCATCTTCAGTGGAGGGATGGTTGATCTGTGCAAGCTCCAGAAACGTAGGGGCGATGTCTTTGACGCTCATGTAGGTATCGGAAATTTCTCCGTGACGCATGCCTGGCCCCTTGATGAACGCAGCAGTACGAATGCCTCCCTCATAGGTGAATGCCTTGTACATTCTGAAAGGTGTTGAACTCACTCGCGCCCAGTTGGGACCGTAGCCGCTGAATGACCCGGGCTTGCCAATATTGTTGAGTGAGTTGTCGAAGTGTTCGGCAATCCATTTGCCATTGTTTGGCGTTACGTCTTCGGGGTTGCTTCCTTCCGCGCCGTTATCGGAAAAAAACACGAACACAGTGTTGTCATACTGCCCGGTGTCTTTCAGGTGTTTGACCAGGCGTCCGATGTTGTCGTCAAGATTAGTGATCATGCCGGCATAAATTTCCATCCGGCGCGCTTCCAGTTGTTGTTCTTTGGTCGAGAGCTTCTCCCAGCCAGGCCAGACATCGGGTCCCGGGTTGATCTGCACATCACCGGCAACCAGGCCCTTGGCCTTCATCCGCTCAAGTCGGGCCTGCGCGATGGAGGCATACCCTTTATCGTAAAACCCACGATATCGCTCTTGATAGGCAGCCGGGACTTGTAATGGCCAGTGGGGAGCGGTGTAAGCCAAATAAGCAAAAAACGGTTTATCGCTGTTACCTGAACCTATTTGTTTGATTGCAGTAGAAGTGAAGTAATCAGACGAGTAACCGAAATCCTTCGGCAGTTCTATTTCTTGGCCGTTGAGTCGATAGGTGGCCTTGGGATTCTTATCCGTTGTTCCGCCCTGGGTGAAGTGATCGGCCGATCCTTCGATGAGGGCAAAGGACTGGTCGAATCCCCGCGCAACGGGACTCAGCTCAGGGGTTCTGCCCATATGCCATTTGCCGACCATCATTGTCCGGTAGCCATTGGCCTGCAGCAGTTTGGGAAAAGCGACCACCCGATCGGTCAGGTAGCCCTCATAACCGCGCTTTCCCTTTTGTTCAGGCAGTACCAGTTCAGCCATGGTGCCGACACCTGCGATGTGGTTGTCGGTTCCGCTCATCAACATGGAGCGCGTTGGGGAGCAAGTAGGCGCCGTGTGGTAATTACTCAGGATTACGCCCTGATTGGCTATAGCGTCCAGGTTAGGCGTTTTGATCTCACTACCGAAGGCACTCAGGTCGGAATACCCCATGTCATCGGCGACAATCAAAACGATGTTGGGCCGCAGGCCTTTGTCGATGGGAGCGGCGTTACTTGCAGGAGCAGCGAGAAGGCTTATGCCACCCGCCAGAGCCAGTGAGCAGATTAAATTTGGTATGAATACTTCACGCATTGCATCTCTCCATTATTTTTTTTGACCGCACAGTCTGCGCACCCGTCAAAATACAAACTGGGTGTAGACCCCGAAATAATCAGAGTTTTTTCCGCCAATATCCTCCAGCGCTTGCCCCGCCTGCACATGGGTATACATGGCATGCACAGTAGTGAATCGATTAAGTCGCCAATCGAAAATGAAGTTGGTATTGGTTGCCACATGCCGCGCATCACCTTGAGCTGGCGCATAAGGAGCGCTGGTGGGCAAATAATAAATGCCGTCGCTGGTGCTCTCGCGCATCAGGTAGTCAACATTGATTTCAGCTTTGACATCCGGGGAAAACTTTAAAGAAAGTACAACAGGTGCAATATTGATCATGTTGGTGGCGGTGAACCAATTTGCATCAGTGAACACCAGGCCGGAGGCAAGTGCAGGAGCCACGAAGTCGCCCAATGTGTTGTCCTTAGGATCATCATCGCCACTGAACGCGTTTGCCCGAACCCCAAGTCGAGGCGAATACTTCATGTCATTGAAGGTGTACCCGGCCTGAGACATCACTCCCCAGGCGCGAATGCTTTGCCCGGCGCTGCTACCGCCTTGCAAAACGGCTTCGACGTCATAATCCCATTCCGACTGCTGGCCGTAGAAACGTGCGCCGTAGCTGTTGCGTCGTTCGCTGCCGGAGCTACTGGTATAGGTCGCCCTGTCGCGCCCGAAGGTATAGGTGTAGAGGTCGACCTGGCCGCCTGCCGGGCTCCATACATTGGTGCCATACAGTCCGGAAAAGTCTTGGGTCTTGTCACGCTGATCATCGAATTCCAACGGATCAATCTGCGTAGGGCTGACGGAAATTAACTCCCAACGCGACTTGCTCGGCGTGGACCAGGTTAACTTGGCGCCGTCATAGGTATAGCGAACATTGGCCCCTTCGCGCAGGCCGACCAGGCGGACGCTGCCAAGTGGCATCACGAATCGGCCGGCACGCAGTTGAACGGTACCGTGAGCAGGGTCACCGGAGGTCAGTTCGACAAACCCTTGCTGAATATCCGTCTTATCTCGATTGAATCGACTGACGCGCTCTGCCTGAAACTCGCGGTTATCGCCAAGTTCAGCAAACACCCGCAAGCCATTACTCAAGTTGAGGTCACCACTGATTCTCAAACGCTGCTGAAGCATGCTGTTGGGGTTACTCGCTCCTCCAACCCCTAATAATGCATGTTCATAGTCCTGGAATTGGTAGCGAATCTCACCACCAATAGACAGGTAATCCTTGGCATTATCCGAAAGCGGGATATAACGAATGCGGCCGAGGAAATCCGATTCACGTATTTCAGGATCGGCGAGATAAATGGGGTTATCTCCCCATGGAATACTGGCGGCGGGTGGAAGAACCAAGTTATCAGCTTGCGCAACTGACGCAGAGGCTGCTACCAGCAAGCAAGGGAATGAGCAGTTAGCAAACGCTCTTGTATTTTTGTGCATGCCAAGCCTTTATTATTTTTGTTATTGCATTTTTTGATGTCCGCGTCCTTTCATTCAGCCAATGTGAATTTCACTCTGCGCTCCTGCAGAATCGATAATGGCCAAGCCATCTGCCGTGATAAATGCAGCTAGTCGAATACCAGCTATTTCGAACGTGAATAAAGATCGAGGGCGAGCGGAAGCCCTGTATATCTCGCGATGGACGCGGCCGTGTGGCACTTGTTAGGCTTTGGAGTCTTGCAGCGGCGATTTCAGAGCGGTGCAGACCCAATAATAGGCAAAGATCTATTGCCCTCATGAGCGCGCAATCTGCACGAGGCGTTATGGAATTACGTGAGCTTGACCTCAATCTTCTGCTGGTATTCAACCAACTGCTGGTTGACCGGCGGGTATCGACCGCGGCGGATAATCTCGATCTGACCCAGCCCGCTGTCAGCAATGCCTTGAAACGCCTGCGTGTCGCCTTGAACGACGAGCTTTTCGTGCGTACTTATCAGGGAATGGAGCCCACACCTTATGCCCGGCAGTTGGCCGAACCCGTCGCACTGGCCATTCAGACCTTACGCGATGCACTGAGCCGACAGGATACGTTCGACCCGCTCAACAGCAATCGCCGATTTACCATGGCAATGACCGACATTGGTGAAATCTACTTCATGCCACGGCTGATGGACGCGCTGGCTGAACGCGCGCCGGGCTGCTCGATCAGCACGCTGCGCAACACATCCGATACCCTGGCTGAAGGGTTGCAAAACGGTGCGATCGACCTCGCCGTTGGATTACTGCCACACCTGCAAGCCGGATTTTTTCAGCAGCGCCTGTTTCACCATCGCTACGTCTGCATGTGCCGTAAGGATCACCCCGCTACCCGGGAACCGTTAACGCTTGAGCGTTTTTGCAGTTATGAGCACGTTCGCGTGGTAGCGGCGAACACAGGACACGGCGAAGTCGATACGTTTCTGGCGCGGGCCGGCATCGAGCGCAACATTCGCCTGGAAGTCCCCCATTTTGTTGCAGTTGGCCACATCCTTCAACGCACCAACTTAGTGGCAACAGTGCCTGAACGATTCGCCAGCAGTTGCGAACAACCGTTTGGCCTCGCGGTTCTACCGACGCCTGTGGAACTGCCGAACATCGAAATCAACCTGTTCTGGCACGCACGCTATAACAAAGACCCCGCCAATCGTTGGCTTCGCCAACTGATGTTCGAGTTGTTTTCGGACTAAGCCACCTGAACAAGTACCGCTACGACGCCAAGGCAGGATTCTTCAACGCCTCGACATGAATGTTCAATACTCATGCCGGCACTCATTCCATGCTTGAACCTCAAACAAAAAAAATAATGAGGAGATGGCAATGGCACACCCAGACATCCGAAACCTTGTGATTTCAGACGGCCCTGCCGCGGCGCTTTACCAACCCGGACGTATTGGCACCTTGCAGTTGCGCAATCGCTTCGTGCAAGCACCGATCTTCACTCAGTTCGCCAGCACCTTCGGTGAGGTTGACGATAAGCTCATCGAATACCATAGAGCCCGCGCCCGAGGCGGCGTTGGTCTGATCATCACCGAGAATACCTCTATCGATTGGGAGGTCGGGCGCACCGCGGGTCACCCGATGCGAATCGACCATGACAGGTTCATTGGCGCACTCAGCAACCTGGTCGACGCGGTCCACGGTGAAGGCGCGAAGATTGCCGTGCAGCTGCACCACACCGGGCGCCAGAACTCCCAAAGCAACACAGAGCGTAACGAGCCACCACTGGCACCGACAGCCGGTATCACCAGCGCATTCGGTACCCCACCGCGTGCAATCGAAGAACATGAAATTCCAGGACTGATCGATAAGTATGTCCAGGGCGCCCGACGTGCGGTGGCCGCTGGCTTCGATGCCGTTGAGCTGCACGGTGCACATGGCTATCTGCTCGGCCAGTTTCTCTCCCCTTTCACAAACAAACGCACCGACCGCTGGGGCGGCTCCCTGGAAAACCGTGCCCGTTTCGCCCTCGAAGTCGTGCGTGGGATCCGCGAACAGGTCGGTGCGGATTATCCGATCCTGTATCGGCTCAGCGTGATGGAGCCTTACGAGGGCGGTCTCTCACTGGAAGATGGCCTGGCCTTTTGCGAAATGCTCGAGCCTTACGTTGACGCCCTGGATGTCAGTGCCGGGAACTACGACACCGCGATGACGTTGCTGCCGATGGTCCCGCCAGGATCATTAGTCAACTACGCCAAGCTGGTGAAACAGCGTGTCTCCATCCCGGTGATCGGTGTCGGTCGACTTACCTGGCTGTTCGACGAGATGGCACAAGCGGTGTCTGACGGCGAACTCGACTTTGTGGCCCTGGGTCGATCGGGCTTGGCGGACCCCGAAACAGTCAACAAGACACGGCGCGGGCAACCGCAAAGTGTCCGCCGCTGCCTGGCGGTCAATGAATGCATCTCGCGGTGGATGTTCAACGGCAAAGGCACCCAGTGCGTGATCAATCCGACCCTCGGACAGGAACGTCGCGCAAGTGATGCTCGCCGCCCTGCTTCCAGACAGGAGCGAGTATTGATTGTCGGTGGCGGTCCGGCCGGTTGTGAGGCCGCGATACTGGCTGCCGAGCGTGGCCATAGTGTGAGGTTGGTCGAGAGAGCGGACCGCATCGGCGGCCAGCTCCATGCGTGGGCAGCCGCGAGCCCGTTTCGCATGGAGGTCAAGAACATGATTGCGTTTTACGAGAGCGAACTCGAACGCGTAGGCGTCGACGTTCATCTCAATACCGATGCAGCTGACTTGGACCTGAGCCCATGGGACACCGTACTGCTTGCGACCGGTACAGTTGCGAAGGATCGCGGCCCGGATGTGGCCGATATGCTGGCAAGCGCCAATTTGCCTGTGACGGACGAGGTCACAGTGTTTGGTGAAACCGAGGCGGCAATGTTCGCTGCCCTATGGCTGGCGGAGCAAGGCAAAAAGGTCAGCCTTGTTTCACCCGCGGATAGCGTGGGTATCGATACCAATGATATGCAGCGCGAGCATCTCGCCGGCCTTCTCAAGCATCTGGACGTTTCGATCAACACAGCAGCAAAGGTGCCTGATAATGGTTACGTAGTAATGGCGACCGCCCGTGTGCCTTCAACGGTTCTGGAGGAGTCGGTCGATGACATTCGCGTCCACAGCATCGGTACAAGGTCCCGCGGTGGGCGGATGTATGAGGCGACCCAATCCGGTTTCTGGGCGGCGGCGAAAATAGGAGAGTTGGCATGAATGTTCGTGCAATTGAACACGTAGGCATCACCGTTCCCGATATGGAAGCGGCAACCCGATTCTTCATCGAGGCCTTTGGTGCCGAGAAGCTTTACGACATGCTCGACGCGCCCCTGGGAGGGCCTGAGGTAGAAGCGGGACTCGGCATTCCGCCTGGTGCAGTCATTGCTTCAATCCGGATGCTGCGTCTGGGCAACGGCCCCAACCTGGAGCTGTTTTCCTACACTGGCGTCCAGCAGTTGCAGCCGATCGTTCCGAGCGACTTTGGTATTCAGCACATCTGCATCTACGTTGACGATATCGATGCAGCTGCCAATCGCCTCGAGAAGGCCGGCGGCATTCTGCTCAGCCGACCCGGCGACCTCCCGGGTGGTGACGCCGGACCAGGTAATCGCTACGTGTACACCCGCACCCCTTGGGGAAGCACGATTGAATTAGTGACTTACCCCTCATCGCAAGCCTATGAGCATCACACTCACCTGCGCCGCTGGCGACCGGACTTGACCGGGCCGGGTGACCACGAAATCCAAGCGCAGTAAGAAACGGCTTGCCAGACGAGCGGTGGAAATTCCCCCGATCGATGGCAAGCCTGTATTGCGTACAAATTAGAAGGATGTGTTAATTTTTATATCTGTGTTCTCGACGCCTTCAACGCTCAAAAGCCGCTAAGTACTGATAAAAACTCCACAGCCAATACAAATAAAAAGGGAGTTGTGATGAGTGCCATCCTGCTAACGCCAGAAAAAATGCTGGACGTTATCCCTGGTGAAGTAACGATCAAGGGAACCGTTGAGACCGCACCTGATAATGGCGTGTCGATTCGGGGCTACCGCTTTGACAAAACCGAAGTCAGCATCCCGTGCATGCGCGATTACGAGCTGGTGAGATGGAAATCGGGCACGTCAAATTTGGGCTTCCACGATGGCAAGCAATGGCAAAAATGGTCCGTTGGCGATAACGACGTCACCATTTTGACCCGAGGTGAATCATCCAGGTGGTACTGGATGAACGATATCGAAGTCAGTCATATCTACATTTCGCAAGCTATGATGGCCAAAGTCGCCAATGAAGTCTTTCAACAGGATGTTGACGGCGTTTTTGTCGACCACTGCCCGCTCGTCAACGACGCGAAGCTCTCCAGACTCATGGCTACCTATGAAATGGAGTGCCTGAGTGGCGAACCGGGGAGCAGCATCTTCGCCCAGACGCTGGAAATACAGATGTGCATTCATCTGCTGCGTCAGTACGTGCGGTGTGACCTCAGAGACAGCGATCAAGCGTCTCGCCTGACAAACCTCAAGCGCGACCAGCTTCAGCAATACATCGATTCACATCTGTCCTGCCCCATCTCGGTCAAGGAAATGGCCGCCATCGTCGACCTGAGCCCGTCGTACTTTGTACGAGTATTTGGGGCTGTATACGGGGTCTCTCCCCATCAGTACGTTCAGTCGCGCCGCTTGAAAAAGGCCGAGCGGATCCTGTCGACTGTGCGCGACATTCCGTTGAAGGCGGTGGCCATGGATTGTGGATTCTCGGACCAAAGCCATATGACCCGACTGTTTCAGGAAAAACTGTTCATGACGCCCAAACAGTATCGCGAGAAAAACGCCTCCAGGCTTTTTTGCTCATCGGCCTTGCAGTAACGAAACAGCGCGGCGGCCAATCACCCAGACTCCATCCCGGAATGTTGGCCTTTTCAGCTAGCCTGCTGCCCAATACCGAATATCATTCGCTGTGATCTCATGTCCGGAAAAAAGCCCAGGCAACTCCGCCTTGAGAAAGTCCACCCAGGTCCTCACCTTGGCATCCAGAAAGCGCTTGGAAGGATAGAGTGCATAGACGTTTCGCTCCCTGAGCCGATGGTCGCCCAGCAGGCGCAGCAACGTGCCCTCGCGCAGCGACCGGGTTGCGGTGTAGAACGGCAGCAGGCTGATGCCCATCCCGGCCTCCGACGCATTGACCATCGCCTCGGGAACGTTGCTCTGGAAGGTCTTGCCGGGCACCACTGAATGCTCGCCCTGCTCGTCACGGAAAACCCACTCATCGCCGTACAACGGGTCGATCATGCGCAGGCAGCAGTGTTCATTCAGTTGTTCGGGATGGGTGGGCAGGCCCCGACGCGCGATGTACGCAGGCGATGCGCAAGGGATGCTGAAGATGCGCCCTACCGCTTGGGCAACGAATTGTGAGTCCGCCAGTTCCTGGGCAATGGAGATGACCACGTCGTGCCCGTCTTCAAGGGGGTCGGGGTTGCGTTGCGACAAGGTCAACTCAACCACCACGTCCGGATAGAGCTCGCAGTAGCGGGCAATGAGTGGCGTCATCAGCACGCCCAGCCCGGTCAAACAGTGCAGACGCAACCGGCCATTGGGCTCCAGGTGAGCGCCACGCGCTTCTGCGGTGGCCTCGGCCATGTCGTCGAGTATTTGCCGCGCCCGCAACAGGAAGCGTTCGCCGGCTTCGGTCAGGCTCAACCGGCGGGTGGTGCGCTGCAGCAGGCGTGCCTGCACGTGCTGCTCAAGATCAGCCACCAGCCGAGACACTTGCGCCGTGGAAAAGTCCAGCGCCTGTGCGGCGGTGGTAAAGCTGCCTGCGTCGGCTACACGCACAAATACCCGCAGGCTGTTAAGCAAATCCATGAACCCTCCGACGGCAATAACTGTTGCATCTGATGTAACGCAGCATCAAGTACAGCCCTCTTTATCCCAACCTGTAAAAGAATAAAATTCACTCATCAAAACGCCACGGAGAAACCACATGAAGACCTTGTTGAGTGTACTGTTGGCCCTGACCACAACCGCCGTGATGGCCGCCGAAAGCAACCCGGTCACACCATCTCCAGCTCTGGATATCGCCAAGGTCATCTCGGTAACCGATACCTCGACTGCATGCGACGTCGTGCCGGCGACCATGGTCTACATCGACCACCAGGGTGAAACGCACACGTTGACCTACAAGGTGATGGGCATTTGCTCGGGCGTTTGAGAGACCGGCAAGCCACGTTGTTCAGACCGCTATCCGGGTTGCCTGCAGTGCCAACTCGTGCAAACTGGCCAAACGCTGCATGATGCGCTCGACCACCTCCAGCCTGGCGACCGCACCACTGCGTAACTCCCCCATCGACTGCAACGCGACCTCGGCCTTGTCCAGGCCCAAACGCGTCGAATCGGTAAGCTGTTCAAGGCCCTGACGCGCATCCTGTGCCGACTTTTCCAGACCTGTGGCGATCTGCCGGATCTGCGCACTGGAGTCCGCTGCCTGGCGCGACAGATTGCGCACCTCGTCCGCCACCACAGCAAAACCCCGGCCATGGTCACCAGCCCGTGCGGCCTCGATCGCGGCATTGAGCGCCAGCAGGTTGGTCTGCCGAGCGATGTCCTGGATGCTGCCGACAATCGCACCGATGCGTACCGACTGGCTGCCCAGTTCATCGAACACCTGATCCAGGCGCTGCAGATACTGATCAAGATCCCCCAGCACGGCAGCCGAAGACTGCATGCTCACGGCACTGGCCTGTACCCGTTCGCCCGCGCCACGCGCCAACTGGTCGGCAAAGCGCATGTCTTCTTCGGTTTGCAGCACCACTTGAGTCAAGTGTTCGAGTGCCACCTTTACCTGGGTGCCCGGCCAAGCGGACTCAACCACTTGCAGCGACGGTAGCGGGACCGGCGCACTGGACTCCACGAGATCTGGTTCCCGTTGCACGGGCACTTCGACTACCCGCACTGGCTGACGGTGATAAAGCACTGCCGCTGCCAGCAGCAACACGTCGATAATGCCGGCATACATCAGGTGCATGCCGTTGCCGACAGCAAGCAGCACAACTGCGCCACCCGCTGCAAACAGGGCCAATTGCGCCCAGACTTTATTGCTCATACTCGCCTCACTCACAGCAACGTCCAGGTGTAGCTCAGGATCAGCCGGTTCTCATCGATATCGCTGCGGTAATTGGAGCGCGCCATGGCATTGCGCACTCTGACACCCAGCCCTGCGAAGGTCCCGCTCTGCACGACGTAACCGAGGTCCAGGTCGCGTTCGCGGTCCTTGCCTTCGAAGCCCTTGCCGGTGTCGACGTTGTTGCCGGTGATGTAGCGCACGGTGCTGGTCAGTCCCGGCACGCCGAGGGCAGCGAAGTCGTAGTCGTAGCGCGCCTGCCAGGAACGCTCGTCGGTGGAGGCGAATTCATAGGTCGGCACTTCGTTGCCCAGCGGCGAGATGTTGGCAAATACCCGAGGGAACGCGCTTTCACCGTAGATGCCCTGGTAGCCGACGTAGAAGGTATGGCCGCCGTACTTGGCCGACAGCAGGGAGAAGAACGCCTGGTTGTCGATATTGCCCAACAGCTTCTTGCCATCCTCCTTCGCGTCGAAATAGCCGAGGTTGGCGCCCAGGGTCCAACTGCCAAGGGGCTGGCTGTGTTTCAGGCCCAGGAAGCCTTGATGGTAGATGTCTTCCAGCTGCCCGTACCAGGCACTGACGCTGGTGCGTTTGTCGTTGAAGACGTAATCGCCACCACCATAGTTGAAGGCGTCACTGCTGACCTGGCGCTGGGGCACGTAGCCGAGCATGGCCTGCATCTTCTCGTCGCCGGCCTCGTTACGCAGGTGGGTGGAGCTCAGATGGCCGCCTTGCAGCGTCAAGCCATTGATCTCAGCGGAGCTGATGCTCGCGCCCTGGTAACTGGGCGGCAGCAGGCGGATGTCACTGAAAACCAGCACCGGCAAGTTGGGTTGCAGCTCGCCAACGCGCAGTTCGGTCTTCGAGTAACGCAGCTTCAGCGTGCCTTCCAGGCGGCTGTAGTCATCGGCCGCGCGGCCATCGCTGTGCACCGGCAACAGGCCGGTGTTGACCCGGTCCGGGCTGCTGTCGAGCTTGAGTCCGAGCAGACCGATGACATCGACGCCGACACCGATCGGCCCTGCGGTGTAACCGGACTTGGCGTTGAGGATAAAGCCCTGGGCCCACTCCTCGGCCTTCGACTGCCGGTTAGCGCCGACAATGTCCGAATAGTCACGGCTGAAGTAGTAATTGCGTGCCTGCAAGGTGGCGCTGGCATCCTCGATAAAACCGCCCTGTGCGGCCATCAATTGGCTGGAACAACCCAAGGCGACAGCCGTGGACAATAGCGTACGAGTTGCATGAATGGTTGACTTCATCGGTGTGCTCTTATTGTTGTTATGAATAGGTAAGGCGTGGCGAAAACGGGTCAGCGCGTCATCTCCCGGGAGCGGCTGGTTGCGGTTGCAAGGGGTGGCCGCCGCGTACTCGACAGCAAGTGCGCGACCATGCCGAAAATCAGCCCCCAGAACGCGGCGGACAATCCGAACAGCGACATGCCTGAGGCGGTGGTGAGGAACGTCACCAGCGCCGCTTCACGGTCATTCGGCACGGCCATGGCATTGGCCAGGGCACCGGCAATTGCAGCGAACAGGGCCAGCCCCGCGAGAGCGGCGATCAGTTCTTTGGGAAAGGCCGCGAACAACGACACCAGGGTCGCACCGAAAATGCCCAGGACCAGGTAACAGAGGCCGCCGACCACCCCGGCGACATAGCGTTTGCCCGGGTCTTCGTGGGCTTCGCGGCCCGTGCAGATGGCGGCAGTGATCGCCGCCAGGTTGAGGCCGTGGCAGCCAAACGGCGCCAACAGCGCCGTGCCCAGCGCGCTGCAGGCGATGATCGGACTGGCCGGTGTGGTGTAACCCGAGGCGCGCAACACGGCCATGCCCGGAACGAACTGACCGGTCAGCGCCACCATCACCAGTGGCAAGGCAACGTTCAAGCTTGCACCCAGGCTGAACTGGGGGGTGATCCACACCGGCGTCGCCAGGCCGATCACCAGGGCTTCGCGGTGCAATTGGCCGGTGAGCATGGCGATGGCACAGCCCACCACCAGTACCGCCATCACCGCGTATCGCGGCAGCAGCCGTTTGCACACCAGGTAGGTGGTGAACATTGCCAGCACCAACCCGGGCTTGCCTTGCAATGACACGAACAGGCCAGTGCCAAAACGCAACAGAATTCCCGCCAGCATTGCCGCTGCGATGGCGCCGGGCAGCTTGCCGATAACGCGGTCGAAGGCACCCGAGAGGCCGACCAGAAAGATAATCAGACTGCTCAGCAGATAAGCGCCGACGGCCTCGTTCATCGAAATGCCCGGCAGCAACGCCACCAACAGGGCCGAGCCGGGTGCCGACCAGGCAATGATGATCGGCACGCGGTAACGCAGGCTCAGGCCGATCCCCAGCAGCGCACTGCCAATGGAGATCGCCCAGACCCAGGACGACAGCAGTTCGCGAGACAGATGCGCAGTGTCCGCCGCCTGGAAAATGATCACCAGGGGCCCCGCATACGAGATCACCGTGGCAATAAAGCCTGCAACTGCAGCGGACAGTGAAAAGTCACGCATCAAGACGTTCATCAAACAGCTCCTTGCGGACTCAGGCCTTGGCCGCCGACAGCGGTTCGCCAACGCTGGAGGCGTTTCGCTCGCTGCTGATGGCATACAGAGTCATGGCGAGGGCTGCCACCGCACCCGGCAGGGCGAACGCCATGAAGTTGAGTTGCAGCGGCAAACTGATTCCCAGCAACGCACCGCCTAACAGAGGGCCAACAATGGCTCCGTTGCGGCCAATCCCCGACGCCCAGCCAAGCCCCGTGGACCGAATGGCCATGGAATAGAACTGCGCAGCACAGGCATACAGCAGGATTTGCGAACCGATGGTGGTGGCGCCAGCGATGGCGATCAGCAGGTACAACACAGGGGTCGGACTTTTGAACCCGAGCAAGGTGATCGACACCGCGGCAATGGCAAAGAACACCGCCAGTACCCTTGGAAGGTTGAGCTTATCGCCCAAAACGCCCCCACCCACCGCACCGAAAATCGCGCCGAAGTTCAACACCAGCAGGAAGGACAAGCTTGAGCCGAGGCTATAACCGGCGTTGGCCATGAGTTTCGGCAGCCAGGAGCTCAAGGCGTAGACCATCAATAAGCAGCAGAAAAACGCCAACCAAAGCATCAGGGTGCGCAAGGCGCGGCCTTCGCGAAACAGCTGCAGCACAGGAGTGCCAATACCCTTCACCTCAGTCATGTGCAGGATGTCGCCGGGCTGTGCGATGTAGCGTGCGTCGACCCGCTGCAGTACGTTGCGCGCCTCCTCGTTGCGGCCCTGACGCAGCATGAAACCCACCGATTCCGGCAGGAAATACATGATCAACGGCAGCAGCAATAACGGCAGCCCTGCCACGTAGAACACAGCCTGCCAACCGAAGCCGGGAATAAGCACAATCCCCAGGCCCGCCGAGAGCATGCCGCCCACCGAATAGCCGCTGAACATGATGGCGACCAGGGTGCTGCGAATTTTCTTTGGCGCGTACTCGTTCATCAGCGCCACCACGTTGGGCATCACGCCGCCGATGCCAAGGCCGGCAATGAACCGGCAGATGCCAAACGTAGTGGGACTGGTGGCAAAGCCATTGAGCACGGTGAAGCCGCTGAAGAGCATCACGCAAAGAGTGATGGTCTTCTTGCGCCCGATCTTGTCCGACAGCGGGCCGAAAAACAGCGCACCGAACATCATGCCAAACAGCGCATAGCTGCCCAACGCCCCAGCCTCCAGCGGGCTCAATCCCCACTCTTTCATCAGCGTCGGCAAGACCACCCCGTAGATCACCAGGTCGTAGCCGTCGAAGATGATGATCAGGGCGCACCAGAACAAAACCATCCAGTGAAAGCGGTTGAAGCGCGCGTTGTCTATAACCTCGTGTACATCGATTTTTCGCATGACATCGGTCTCTTGTTGTTATTTTTTATTGTTCGTTTGAGCGTTTTAGCGTGCGGCTGTGAGCGGCGCGGGCAACGGTTCACCGATGGCGGCCGCATTGTTGCCTGCCATGCAAAGCACTGTTACGCAGGATGCAAATCAAGGGTATTGAGAGCGCGAGGGGGGCAATATCCGCTTTGCGCAGATCGCTATCCGTTTTGTGCAGAGGGTGATATCGCATTGATCTGCTGATCAGTGCACTGGCGCCACTCTTCGGAGCCTGGATCCGGCAGCGACCCTGGTTCCGGGCCTCTTGGGAACACCACCGCATTGTTGCGGCAGTGACAGGCATGACACTATGCAAGCGATTGAATCTTCATCGCACCGCAAGGACCTGTCAGTACGTGAAACTCCATCAAATCAGGGCACTGGTCGCCATCCACCAAACCGGGAGCATCAGCGAGGCCTCGCAGATCCTGCACGTCACTCAGCCCGCCATCAGCCGATCGATCAAGGATCTGGAGAGCGAGCTGGGCCTGGCTCTACTGCAGCGCTCCCACAGGGGGATGTCGCTCACTGACGAAGGCCGTCGCATCATTCGCCATGCACAGTTGACCGTCGAGAGCATGCGACGGCTGCAACTGGAGGCTGAAAACATCAAGGATATGCAGGTCGGTGAAGTCACCATCGGCGTCACGTCCCTGACTTCAGTGCTCAAAGGACTGGGGGAATGCATCGCCGGGTTCCAGGCCAAGAATCCGCGTGTACGCATCCGCCTGGTCAATCTGCGCCCCAACCAGATGCTGCAGCGACTTAGGGACGGCACCCTGGATTTCGCCATTACTTCGCAGCAGCATACACAGAGACTAAACCTGGATTGGGAAGCGCTGAGCCGCATGCGGGGTCTGGTGGTCTGTCGAAAAAACAATCCGCTTCGCCACTCCCATTCGCTGCGTCAGTTGCAGTTTGCAAACTGGATCAGCCTCGATGCCATCGACGATCACTCGTCGCAGTTCTATCAAATGTTTGAAGACAACGAGATACCTCCGCCGCAGCGGATAACCGAGTGTTCATCAGTCTTGTTGGCCCTTGATCTGTTACATCACGCCGATGCGTTCATGACGCTCAGTGAAGCCGGAATGGAAAACACGTTACCCAAAGGACTCAATGAAGACCTGATGCAGGTCATGATCGAAGAAAGCATCCCTGAGTACCCCATCTATCTGGTCTGCATTGATCGCCACGCGCTGACCACAACGGCACGAGACCTTTACTACGCGATCAGAAGCGTGCTCTCGAAGAACCAGCCTATGGATGCGTCACGCTAGAGCGTAGCGGCAAGCGAGAAACTTAAGAAAAACGCAACGATATGTCCAACGGTTAAGTCAGTCCCTGTTCCTTGGGACCGACCACCCTATCTTCAAGAGCATCGAGCCAAACCCTGTGTTTGTCGCCTGAGTTGATTGCCAGGACGGCTGTGTCGCTGTCGTCAAACAGTGCGTGTGATCGATTATCGGGCGAAACCGCACCGATCTGGCGCCGAGTTTCACTGGGGCGGCTGGAGGTCATAACCAACGGTTAATCATCGAAGAAAAGCGCAAGTGTGCAGTGACAGTGTTTGCCGGATATTCGGCCCACAACAAAACTGTCACAGGAAATATCGATGACTACTCTGCAAGCGCCCCCTCTCCCCCGCACCACCGCGCCATCCGAAATAGGGTCCAGGAAAGCCACCGTCGCTTGCGCTCTAGGCAATGCGCTGGAAATGTATGACTTCACGATCTACAGCTTCTTCGCCGTGGTCATTGCAAAGAACTTTTTCCCCGCACAGTCGGCAATGGCATCGCTGCTGATGTCGCTTGCCACATTTGGCGTCGGCTTCCTCATGCGGCCGGTGGGTGCTCTTGTGATTGGTCGCTTTGCCGACCGCCGTGGCCGCAAGGCCGCTTTGAGCCTCACGATCAGTTTGATGACTTTCGGCACAGCGATGATTGCCTTCGCGCCTTCCTACCAGGACATCGGCTTGTTCGGCACCTTGATGCTGGTGGCTGGCCGGCTCCTGCAGGGCTTTTCGGCAGGTGGGGAAATAGGGACTGCGTCGGTGTATCTGATGGAGTCCAGCGCTACGGCAAATCGCTGTCGCAATGTGAGTTGGCAGGCCGCCAGCCAAGGCTACGCCGCCCTGGTTGGGGCCGGCCTGGGTTTACTGCTCAACAGCACGTTGAGCGTAGATGACCTTGAGAGCTGGGGTTGGCGTATCCCCTTTATGCTGGGGCTGCTCATCGGACCGCTTGGCTGGTACATCCGTCGCTGTCTGCCAGAAACCCACGAAGCTGAACCGACCAAACGCGATGGTCGACTACGCGATCACATTGACGTGCGTCACACCCTATTGGCAATCGGCCTTATGGCCAGCGCCACCATCGCCATATACCTGTTCATTTTCTATTTGCCCGCCTACCTGACTGTCACCCTGGGTTACCCGCAACGCAGCGCCTTGGCTATCGCCTGTGTGGCAAGTGCCTGTCTGGCTGTCATCACGCCTCTGGCAGGACGCTTTGCCGATCGCCACGGCCTGCGCAAAAAACTGCTGGCCTGGACGATCACACTGCCGGTGCTACTGGCGTGGCCAGCTTTCTACCTGCTCAGTTTGAGCACCGATTTGTTCGTAGCGATGCTGATTATCGCGATTCTGGTACTGCCTGGCTGTATCGGTTCGGGAGCCTTCTTCGCTCTGATCATGGAAGCCTTTCCGAAAAATCGCCGCGCCCTGGGTACCGCCGTCAGCTACAGCTTCGGCGTCACCCTGTTCGGCGGTTTCTCCCCGTTGATCGCCACATGGCTGACGGCGGTCCTGGATAACCCCCAGGCGCCAGCACTGTACCTGCTCGCCGGCGGCGCCATCAGTCTGGCTTGCCTGGCTGTATTCCCCGAAAACCCTGGTCGGGAGTGACCTGATGAATTCATTGACCCAAACCCAAACCCGGCCCCTTGCCGAACTGGACCTGGACGCTTTTATCCACTTGCGCCGGGAAATCCACCAGAACCCTGAACTGGGCGCGCACACCCCGCTGACCGCCGAATTGGTGGCCGGCAAGCTCGAAGAATGGGGCTACGAAGTTCACCGCAATATCGGCGGACATGGCGTGGTCGGCGTACTGCGTCGAGGCAGCGGCACTCGCCGATTGGGCTTGCGTGCCGACATGGATGCGCTGCCTATGCAGGAGAAAAACTGCTTCGCCCATGCCAGTCGGATCGAGGGCCGCATGCACGCCTGCGGCCACGACGGCCACACGGCCATCCTGCTGGCAGCCGCATGGCGAATCGCTCAGTTGCCCGACTTCAATGGCACGCTCAACCTGATTTTCCAACCGGACGAAGAAGGACTGAGCGGCGCCAAGGCCATGATGGACGACGGTCTTTTCAGTCGGTTTCCTTGTGACGCGATTTTTGCCTTGCACAACTTGCCGGGTATTGCGCTGGGCACTGCTGTGGTCCAGGCCGGCCCAACCATGGCCTCTTCGGAATGTGTGCGTGTGTTGATCAAAGGTCGTGGCGGTCATGGCGCAATGCCCGAACGCGCTGTCGATCCGATACCGGTGCTAGCCAGCATGATCAACACAATCCAGACAGTGAAGTCGCGCAATCTCTGCGTTGATGAACACGCCGTGATCAGCATCGGCATGGTCGAAGCTGGCAGTGTTTACAACATCATTCCCGACACGGCATCGATGCTGATCAGCGTACGTACCGACACAGCGCAGACCGAAGGCAAAATCAATCAGCGCCTGGGGGAAATCGCCCAGGGCCATGAACACACGTTCGGCGTCAAAATCGAACTTGAAACTACGCAACTGGCGCCAGCACTGGTCAATACGGGGACGGAAACAGAAATGCTTCGCCAGAGCCTGGCGCCGCTGTTCAAGCCAGGCCACTTGTTGCCGCAGGCGGCGAAGATCATGGCGACAGAAGATTTCGCCTGGATGCTGACCAAAGTGCCCGGCTGCTACTTCTTCCTGGGTAACGGCGATGGCGAATTTCATGGCTGCTCGGTGCATAACCCCCACTACGACTTCAATGACGAGCTGATTCGCATCGGCTCCGACTGCTGGCTGAAACTTGTGAAGGATTATCTCAACTGAAGTCGCAGGCTTGGGTCCACATCTTCATCGGTGGTTGATGACTGCAAAGTGCTCGAGCCGCTGAACCGGTACCCCAATAACTGAACGACCACCATCAGGCCACTACGGCCTGATGGGCAAGTCGGGCTAAGTCCTGCCCGCGCAAAAACTCAATAACGATGACTCAGCGACTTACTTCTTATCTGCCCTAAAAACAACAACAGGCAAGGTCTATGTATCGCACAGATAATTTGGCGTTATTCACCGTCGGCACGCTGGCGGCCGCAATTTCTACTACCCAGGTCCATGCCCAGGAACAAGGTTTTCTGGATGACAGCTCCCTGACGCTCAATACCCGTCAGTGGTACTCACACGAGGTCGGCCACAAGGCCACTTATTTCAAACTGCAAACTCCAGACGGAGTACGCAAGTTGCGTGACCGTACCGCCTGGCTGGAAGGCTTCAGGCTCGACTTCGTCTCCGGCTTTACTCAAGGGCCGGTAAAGTTCGGGCTGGATCTTTCGACCTTCTCGGCAGTGGCGCTGGAGCGCAGCCGGACGGCGGCGGCAGGCGGCAGTAATCGATTGTTGGTCGACAAGGACGGCGATGTGGTCGATGACTGGAGCAAACTCGGTATCGCAGCGCTTAAGTTCAAGGTCGCCGAGACGCTGCTCAAGGTTGGCAGGCAGCAAGTCAGGACACCGATGATGTCCTACACCGATACCCGTACCTTGCCTTCATCGTTCAATGGGGTCTCCCTGGAAAGTCATGACATCGAAGGGTTGACGCTCAAATCTGGCTACTTCGACAAGGGGTCGCCGCGTACGGGAGCCGGAAGCCAGGATTTGAGTCCCACTTACGGTTCGCCCGTTGTCACCAGTGACTTCAACGCTTACGCCGGGGCTGACTATTTGTCGAGCGCTGGCTGGCGCAGCAGCGCCTATGTCTCTCGCTTCAACGATATATGGGATCGCGAGTATCTGGGCCTGGGCAAGAAAACTAACTGGGGATCGGTCAACGTCGATGCGCAATTGGATGCCTATAACACCCAGTCCAGTGGTCGCCAAATCGGTGGCAATATCGACCAGCAGGCCTACGGCCTTAGTATTACGCCCCAGTGGCGCAACCACTCGCTGAAGATCGGTCTGCAGAAAATCAAGGGTGACGAATATTTCGATTATCCCTTCGAATCCAATGCCATCAACCTGCCCAATACCATGATGTCCTTCTTCAACGGCCCCAATGAGCACTCGATCGGGGTGTTCTACAACAACGATTGGGTCGCTTATGGTCTACCTGGTCTCAAGACTACGCTCTGGTACATCAAGGGCATGGGCATCGACGGCAGCCATTACGACGGTGGCCCGAACGGCATCTACAACTCGGTACTCAAGCAGCAGGGTGAAAGCCATTATGAAGTGGGTGTCAGTGCCAGCTACACAGTGCAATCGGGCACCTTCAAGAATATCAGCCTGATGACCAGTTATTCCTCGCACCGTGCAAGTGAATATCAACTAGAGGGCAATCTTGATGAGTTCAGGCTTATCGTCAACGTACCGATCAAGGTGTTCTAAGCCAGCCCGCGACATGTTAGCTCGATGAAATGGTGAAACGACCGCAAGGTGCAACAACCGGCCTTGCGGTCCATCCACCTGACGGTTTATTCGACGTGTTCGAACTCAGCCTTTTCGCCTTTGTCGGGAATTGAGAGAGGGATGCCCTCGACACCCGAGTAGGTAACTATCACGACAGCCGCCTGATCGCCGGTTACGCCGCGATGGCTGGCCTCCACCGACTCAGCGAATGCTTGCCCGGCGGTCACCTTATGCCGTATCCCCGATAGCCTGTCCTCGATCGTCAATTCCCCCGACACCACGTATGCCGCGTTCGGAACGGGGTGATGATGCCAAGGCAATGCTGTGTGGGGAGGTATGTTTATTTCCAGTATCGTGAATTGCGGCTGACCTTTAGGATAGGGTTCATAGGGCGTCCCATCCCACGAGACGCTCTCCTGCAATGCAACTTTCGCCTTGATTTCAGGTTTGTCCGCGGCGTGTGCGACGCTGGCGACAGTGGTCGTAATGACAAGCAGGCTGGCGCAAATATTGAGTACCTTCATGACGCTCCTCGTAGCTGTTATCTTTTTTGTGAGATTCCAGTTTCAGAGGGTTCACCGAACAGAGTATTGAATAATTCTGCGCACTTTTTGAATCAATCGTCTGAGTCGATTCGCCCCCCTCCCCCCGGCGACTCAGTTTTGACATCGTCTCGATAGCGATTTTCTTCCGCTATGAATACTCATTACTCCTGAGGACATGCCTAATATGATCGGGTCCAAAACAATTGCCTGGGCATGGCGGCAGCCTGCGCCTATTCCACGGTCTACGCAGGGTTTGTGGACGACAGCAGCGTTACCCTGACTGCACGCAACTACTATCTTGATCGGGATTACAAAAACGACACTTCTTATTCGGCTGCTCGCGAATGGGCCCAGGGCTTTATCCTCAGGGCCAATTCCGGCTTCACCGATGGAACCGTTGGCTTCGGCCTGGATATCACGGGCATGCTAGGATTCAAGCTGGACTCAGCGCCCGATCGCACCGGCACCCAACTCCTGCCCTTCAACCCACAGACCCGTGAAACTGACGACGATTATTCAGAGTTGGGTGTGGCGCTCAAGACGAAGATCTCGAAGACTCGGCTATCCATTGGGACGCAGTTCCCTACTCTGCCGGTGATCACAGCGAGCCATGCACGTCTACTTCCGCAATCCTTTCGCGGCGCCTATGCAATTTCCGATGACATCGACAACCTGACGCTGCACACCGGACGCATGGATCGAGTGAACCTGCGGAACTCCACTGGCTATCAGGCAATATCAGCGGCGTCGCCCAATGGTCGGTTCAAGAAGGGCGCCATCTCTGAACGTTTTGACTTCATGGGTGGCGACTATCATTGGTCCGACAATTTGACGCTTCGCTATTTGCACGCAGAACTGATGGATTTATACACTCAGAACTTTGCGGGAGGCATCTACCTGCTCCCCCTCGGCCCCGGAAGACTGAAAACAGATGTGCGCGTCTTCAACAGTCGGGATAACGGCCGGGCAGAAGCCGGAAAAGTAGACAACCTGAACGCAGGCACCATGTTCAGCTACCAGATCGCAGCCCACACCTTAGGCTTGGGTTACATGTACCAGACAGGCGAAACGGCATTGCCTTACATTGCTGGCGGGGAGCCAGCAGTGCTCAGCGATGGCACTTTAAGTGCAGACTTCGTAAATCCGAAAGAGCGGACCTGGGTGGCGCGCTACGACTACAACTTCGCTGCTGTTGGTCTACCGGGGCTAACCGGCATGGTCCGCTACTTGCTAGGAACCAACATCGACCTGCCGCAACTGGGGGGTAGCGATCTGACGGAGTCGTCAAAAGATCTGGAATTGGCCTACGTCATTCAGTCAGGTCCGGCAAAAGTCCTCGGTCTCCGCTTGCGCAATGCGTTCTATCGAAATGAACAGAGCTCAGCCTCGACCTTCCAAAGTGACAACGAAACCCGGATCAACATCGACTACACGCTAAAGATCTGCTAACTGACCTTCCTAGAGTTTTCCCGGTGGTTTGCTACACAAGTTGCAATTTATCACTGCACTGAACATTCAGCTATAAAAAAACTCCCGGAGACACATGGCTCGATTACTTTGGTCCGCATAATCCCAATCTTCTAACAAGTAACGAGAAGGCTAAATTAACTATCGATTTTCTTCCCCAGGATAGACGCACTATTAATCCAAAGGGCTTGCGCTTCAAAAATAATTACTATTACTGCCCAGATTTGGCGCCTTACGTCGGGAAGGACGTTTTGATAAACCGCATCCACACGTCCGGCCTCATCACGTAGGCCCAGAAGCGCGGTTGCCGTTGTAAACCTGTTTTTTGATCTGTTAACCACCGTAGTTAACAGATCAAAAAACAGGTTTACAGAATGCTAGAGGTCTACGTTTTTTAAGCCAGCAAGAAAGCTCTTAGCTGTGAGCTCCATGCTGGTGATACGTGTGCTTTCGCGACACCATCGATTGCAAACCGGTACTTTAGGCCTCTTCAAGGCGCAAATTGGTAGCTCGAAAACTACAATTCAACTAAACATCTATTTAGTTGAGTTAAGTTTGGATTGGCTTTAATCGCATTAAAGCATTGTGCAACACCCAAAACCGCCCTCACCCTCGATATCCATCACTGAAATACCAAACGCCCGATGCGGTGCATCGGGCGTTTGGTTTAAACCGATGTAACACTAAATAATCAGCGCAGCGGCAGTCCCTTGGTTTCTGGCATACGCAGATAGACAATAGCACTGATGGCGCTGATCACCGCTAGGTAAATCCAGAACAGGTGCCCATAGCCCCAACCGGCCATCGCGGCCATGAGATATGGCGCGGTTCCACCAAACAACGTCACAGACAACGCGTACGGCAAAGCGATACCGGTCACGCGAACTTCAGCCGGAAATTGTTCCGCCATGGTTACTGCAGAGGCTGCGCCAAAGCCTGTCATGATGACCATGGAGATGGTTTGCAGGATGGTCACTTCCGTCAGGCTGATGCCGACATGCAACAGACCGAAACTTGGCCACGCCCAGATTACCGAAGCGACGGCGAATGCGATCAGAACCGGTCGGCGACCGACTCGGTCAGCAAGTTTCCCGGCAAACGGCAACAGCACCAGTGACACCCCTACCGAGATCACGCCTGCAAGCAATGTGTCACGGATCGACATACCGGTGATCAGGTGGACTTGCGAGGGATAGCTCACCATCCATACATAGTTCAGCAAATTGCCAGCCATGGCGATGCCGATCACCCGCATCGCATCTTTTCTGTGGCTGAAAAACAGATCACGCAGAGGCCGTTTCTTGACGTTGCTCGCGGCGCGCGCTTTGAAGATTTCAGTCTCGCGCACCGACAGACGGATCCACAGCGCGATCACTCCCATCAGGGCGGCAATGATAAAGGCAACGCGCCAACCCCAGTCGTTCAACGCAGCGTCACTGCCCAGTGATGCCAGACCAAAGCCCAGCAGGAACGAGACCATGGTCCCGGCATTGATCGCGAACCATTGCCAAGAGCCGGCAAATGCGCGGCGGTGTGCAGGTGCCGACTCGATCAGGAACGCCGAAGCGGAACCGAATTCACCACCAGCGGAAAACCCTTGGACCAGACGCGCGAAGACCAGAATGATCGGTGCGGCAATTCCGATGCTGTCGTAGTTGGGGCAAAGGCCGATGACCAGCGAGGCCAGCGACATCAGCAGGATAGAAAGCGTCAAGCCTTTCTTGCGACCGTAGCGGTCGGCTACCTGGCCGAGAACCGCACCACCGATTGGCCGCATGATGAAACCGACGGCGAAAATCGCCAACACCGACAGCAAGCTGGTAAGACTATCTCCAGCTGGAAAGAACTGCCGGGCAAGGATGGAAGAAAACGTGGCGTAAATCACCCAGTCGGTATACTCGACTATGGTGCCGAGCGTTGCGGCGACAATGGCCTTTTTCTCGCCATAGGTCAGTTGTCGCCCTTGAACATTTGCACTGGAGCCTGATGCCGACTCTGGCGGCAGTGCACTCATCAAACTATTGTCGTTACTCATTTCTACGGCTCCCGTGGGCGCTATTATTATTGACCTCTAGTCGCGGCCTCGTCTTGTCACGGGTTCATACTGCTATTTACCCGCGCCCCGGTGAATCGAGATTTTCGCCCTGCATCGTTGATTAAATCTCAATGCATAGGCGTCTATTGAATATTTCAGGCTATATGAATTTGTTTGATATTTGCTCAATCGCCAACGCCATAAAACTCAGTTGAGCAATATGAATCTGCTGGTTGTAATAGGTATTCGTAATGGAGTTATTAAACAATAAAGACGAGCCTCACTGCAGTTTCAGAGGAGACACACAATGTTTGTAAAAGTTAACAGCTTCGTCGACGGCCGTTCCCTGGCGCCGACTGACGGGCAGTATGTCGACAAGATCGATCCGCGCACAGGTGCCAAGATCAGTGAAGTCGCCAGCAGCGGGCCGAAGGATGTGGCGCTGGCAATCGAGTCGGCAGCCTCTGCGCTGCAAAGCTGGCGTGACATGCGCCCCGCCGAACGTGGGCGCATCCTCAATGAATTCGGGCGCATCATCCGTCAAAGCGAAAAAACGCTGGGCGCGCTGGAAAAGGCCGATACGGGTAAACCCGGCAGCGAGATGGCGGCGCTGATGGACCTGACCGCTCAGTACTTCGAGTTTTATGGTGGCATCGTCAACGTCATGGACGGGGATGTGATCAACCAAGGCCCCGACTATCACATCTATACACGCCGTGATCCCTTTGGCGTGATTGGCGTCATCCTGCCTTGGAATGCCCCGCTCCACCAGGCAGCGCGCGCTATCGCGCCCGCCCTCGCTACCGGCAATACCGTGGTGGCCAAACCCTCCGAACACACCTCTGCCTCGCTGGTGGAACTGGCGCGCATTGCCGTGCAAGCCGGAGTGCCTGCAGGTGTCTTCAACGTCATCGTGGGTAAAGGCAGTGTGATCGGCCCAGCCATGGCGCATAACCCACACATCCGCAAGATCTCCTTTACTGGCGGCCTGCGCGCTGGCCAGGAATTGGGACACATCGCCGCCGAACGCATCCTGCCGCTGACCCTCGAACTGGGCGGCAAATCTGCCAACATCGTGTTCGACGACGCCGACCTCGATGCGGCCGCCAAAGGCTCGACCAAGGCATTTACCTGGAACAGCGGCCAATGGTGCGCGGCAGGCACGCGGTTGCTGGTTCAGGAGAATATCCATGACCGCTTCGTCGACAAGCTGGTTGCCGAGGTGGGTGCCCTGCGCGTCGGCCCGGAGGATGACTCGACGTCCGGGCCGATTACCACTCACGCGCAGTTCGAGAAGATCCAGAGCTACTTCGCCATCGCCGAGCGCGAGGGGCTGAAGCCGGCAATCGGCGGCAAGGTGGCCACGCGAGCGGGCTATGAAAACGGCTGGTATATCGAACCGACGGTCTACACCGGTGTAACCAACAATATGACCCTGGCGCGCGAGGAGATTTTTGGGCCTATCGTCTGTGTCATTCCCTTCAAGGATGAAGCCGATGCGCTACGGATCGCCAACGACAGCGAATTCGGCCTCGGTGCCGGCATCTGGAGCCGTGACATCGGCCGGGTGCATCGGGTTTCGGCGCAGCTGGAGGCAGGCCGAATTGTCGTCAACGAGTACAGCGGAGGTTTCGTCCAGACGCCTTGTGGTGGATTCAAGCAAAGTGGCTACGGTCGCGAGCAAGGCATCGACGCCCTCTCCCACTATACCCAGCTCAAATCTGTGATCATTCGCCTTTAAATCCCTTCCAAACAAAAAACAAAAGGGCGCAACCATTGGCTGTGCCCTTTTCGTTAACTGTTTACCAGATCGGCAGGGAGTAGCTGAGAATCAACCTGTTCTCGTCGATATCGCTGGCAAAGTTGCTGCGTGTGCTGGCGTTCTTCCATTTCACGGCAAGGTTTTTCAACGCACCACTCTGAATGACGTACGCCAGTTCTGTGTCCCGTTCCCACTCCTTTCCAGCCTGAGCCCGGTTGCGCACACTCACCTCGTCGCCCGACAGATAGCGGGTCATGAAGGTCAGGCCAGGAATACCAAGCGCTGTGAAGTTGTAGTCGTAGCGTAGCTGCCAGGAACGCTCATCCTGATTGCCAAAATCATTGATTTGCACCAGGTTGATCAGATAAGCATCGGTTCCATTGAGGTTGGCGAAGCCGGTAGCGCCGCTCATACGTTGATACCCCAGTCCCACTGAATGTCCGATCGCGCTGTAGGTGAACATCGCGCCAAGTGCGGAGTTTTCAACGTTACTGCCGCCCTCCTCGAGGCTACGCGCCCAGCGGATATCGGACGTGAGCGATTGTCGCTCGGTAAGCGTCAGCTTGTGGTTTAACGTCAGGTAATGCTGCTGGTAGATGCCATCCAGAACGCCGTAGTGGTAGGCAGTACTCAATGCCGGCGTCCAGCGATAGGTCACCCCTGCGAAATCGAAGCGCTCACTACTTGTCTTCCGGCCTGGCCGGATATTGCGTGCAGCGCCGTTGAACACCGTCATGGGTTCATTGTCGCTTGAGTTGCGCAGGTTGATACGGTCGAATCGCCCGAGATCGACGGTCGTATTGCTCAGGTCGGCACTGTTGAGCCAGGCACCACGAAAAGTCTGCGGCAACAAACGCGTGTCGTTGTACATCGCCACAGGCAGTTTGGGCATCAGGGTGCCGGCTTTCAGCGTGCTTTGCGCCATGCGTACCTTGGCAGTCAGCCCCAGCTTGCTGTATTCATCCTGAGCGCGACCATCGCGGTCGGTAACGAGCAGACCCGTGCCGGTCCGTGATGGGCTCGAGTCCAACTTGATGCCGAGCATGCCCAATGCATCCAAGCCAACGCCGATCGCTCCGGGCGTAAAGCCGGATTCATAACGCAGGACAAAACCCTGGGCCCACTCTTCTGCCTTGCTTTGCGCCGCACCTGATTGGCGAAAGTCGCGATTGAAGTAGTAGTTGCGTAAATCCATGCTGGCTTTGCTGTCGGTGATGAAGTCCGCATAAGCCGGCGAATGCACAGTGCTTACTGCGCAGCACAATGCCAGTCCTGAGGCTCGGTGAAAATGCTTGCGATGGCGCGTTTTAGCGATCTTCATAAATGGATCTCTTATTGTTGTCGGATGCCGCAACACGACCAGATGGCGCGTGCGCGCCGATCGTAGAAATCGCAGCCCCCGGACGACAATCGATTAAAACGGGCGCCTGCCTTGAGCTTTTATCAAACGTTCACTTTATTGTTGGGATGCGCCGGGCAATTAAATACACTCCGCGTCCTCGTTTTTTCCAATACAGTAACTTCCAACAACAAGAGATGACTTCCATGGACCGACTGCCGCCACTGAATGCCATCCGCGCGTTTGAGTCCGTAGCGCGTCATTTGAGCATCACCCATGCCGCCGATGAGTTGAATGTCACGCCGGGTGCGGTCAGTCGGCAGATCCGCGCGCTCGAGGAGTTTCTCGGACTCGACCTGTTTGTCCGGGGGCACCGGCAAATCACCTTGACCCCCTCCGGCGAACAATATTTCCGTGCGGTGGCCAGGATGATCGAAGACTTGCGCGGTGCCACGAAGAAACTCATGTCTCCGCCCTTGCGTCGGCAAATCAAGGTGCGTGCCTACACCACGTTTGCCATGCAATGGTTGATACCGAAGCTGGCCAGCTTTCACGCCGAACATCCCAAGATCCAGGTGTTGTTGACGGCATCGCTCGAGCCGGTCGACTTTTACAAGGAAGACATCGATGCCGCGATCCGTCTTGGTTCCGGCGAATGGCCCAATTGCAATTGTTACGTGTTGAGCGACAACCGCCTTGCACCAGTCTGCAGCCCTTCGCTTTTGCAACACGGCCCGGGCCTGAACACACCCGCCGACATCGCGCAGTACACCATGCTGCATTCGATCGCCAGACCCGAGGACTGGCGCTACTGGCTGGAGGCATGCGGTGTCAGCCGAGACGTTGATGCGCTTGCCGGCATGTCATATCAGAGCTCTTCGATGGTCTATGCCGCTGCCGCTGGCGGCCAGGGCATTGCCATGGCGCAGTTATTCCTGGTCGAGAAAGAACTGCGGGACGGCACCCTGATCAGGCCTTTCGAGCAAATTGTCGACATGGGCGTGTACACCTATTATCTGCTCACGCCCAAGCACCGCGAAGAAAGCGATGACACGCGGGTTTTTCGCGAGTGGATCCTCGAACAGGCACGCTTGACCCGCGAAGGCGCTTGACTTTTTTTCAACCAAAACAGGCCAATAACTCCTTTGTCGCAGGGAAATCGGCGCGCCTAGTATGGTGTCTTCCCAATAATAAGGTCGACACGCCATGAGCAATCTTCCTAAGCATTGCGACTCTGCATCGAACGAAACCATCGGTTTTATCGGGTTGGGCGCAATGGGTCAGAAAATGGCCCACCACCTGCTAGACAATGGCTATGGCCTAAGCCTCTTCGATCCCAACCCGCAAGTATTGGCGCCCTTGCTCGCACGCGGAGCGCGCAACCACGCCAGCCCCCGCGAAGTAGCCGATCACGCCCAGATCGTACTGATTTGCGTGCCGACCCCGGATATCGTCGAGCACGTGGTGCTGGGCGACAACGGGGTCATCCACGGTGAACAGGTGAAAATCCTGGTGGACCACTCCACCACCGGTCCGAGTATGGCCAGGCGCGTGGAGCAGGCGCTGCGTGAACGCGGTATCCAGGCATTGGACGCGCCCTTGGCCGGTGGCGTGACAGGCGCAGTCAATGGGACCCTGTCGGTGATGGTCGGGGGTGACAAGACCGCTTACCAACAGTGCGAGCCGGTGTTCGCCTGTTTCGGCAAAAAAGTCGAACATATCGGCACAACGCCAGGCCTGGGCCAGACCTTGAAACTGGTCAACAACATGATCGTTGGTGCCACTCTGGTGGCCACCTGCGAAGCACTGCTGTTCGGTATCAAGTCCGGGCTCGAACCTGGGCAGATGCTGGAGATGCTCAACGCAAGCACCGCCCGCAGCTTCAGCAGCGAACAGATACTGGCCGGTACCGTGATGCAGCGAGAATTCGATTTCGGCTTTCGCCTGGACCTGATGCGCAAGGATATACGGCTGTTCCTCGCCGAGTCGGAAAACGTCGGCACACCGGCCTTCACCTGCGCAGTGGTCAAGCAGTTCTTCGATCAGGCCATGAGCGAAGGTGACCCGGCCCGCGACATGACCCACGTAGTCAAAGTGCTCGAAAAAATGGCCGGCGCCACCATCGAAGGGCATACCTCATCATAGCCTTACCCTCCTCCTTTTCTGGATGAAGGAAAGCTGTCCTCGCTGACTGGTTTCAAGGCGTAAAATAAACCAGGCGGGCCGGTAAGGCCGCCTGCGTGGGCGTCTCTCAATGCGTCCCTCTGCCGCTCCTGGTTTGATTTTTTCTCAATTCAACCGCGTTTTTATATCGTTTGTCGCCCATTGAGGCGTGCCCGAACATACCTCCAGACGTTCGCTATCGAGCGTCAATAAAAACAGGAGGTCACATGAACAGTCCGTCACCTATCTGGGCATCCACCACACCGCCCGGTCTTGCTGCCTCGCGACATCTTGGCACTGACGAAATCTTCTTTCCCGCGGTACCTGCCGATTCGCCCCTGGCCGATCAGTTCCAGGACACCACCCTGAGCGTGGAAGGCCGCGTGTACAGCTTCACCATCATGCACCCCAGCCCCAAGAGCGGGCTCAACCCCTTCGTTCTGGCCTACGTCGACCTGCCCGGTCCGGTCCGCCTGTTCGGCCGCCTCAATGGCAGCAGCGGCCGTCCGTTCATTGGCGAAAAATGCCGTGTGATTGCCGACGAGACTTTTGGCTACGTATTCGAATCCCTGGAGGTACGTCCATGACCCAGATGCATGTAATGGGCGCCGCGATGACGCCATTTGGCCGCCACGTGGGTGTGATGGCTCCGGAGCTTGCCCAGCGAGCGATTCTTGACGCGGTGGCCGACGCCGGCATTGCCCTGGCCGACATCCAGGCGGTTTATTGCGCCAATGTGTTGGGCGGGATGATTCTCGGCCAGGTGATCCTGCGTGACCTGGGCCTCAAGGGCGTTCCGGTCTACAACATCGAAAACGCCTGCGCCAGCGGCGCCACGGCGGTCCACCTGGCTCGGCATGCACTGCTGGCCGGGCAATACGAGCGGGTTCTGGTGTTTGGCATCGAGCAATTGACCGCGCTGGGCGGCGGCACCATCCCCATGCAGCGCAACGATCGCATGACCGACCTGTACGCCACCGCCGGTATGGTGCTGCCTGCGGTGTACGCCATGCGTGCCACCCGTTTTATCCATGAGCGCGATGCCAAACCAGCCGACCTCGCGGCTATCGCCGTGAAAAACCGCCACCATGGTTCGCTCAATGAATATGCGCAGCAGCGTACCGAAGTCACCCTGGAACAGGTGCTGAGTTCGCGGATGATCGCCGACCCGCTGACCCTGTTGCAGTGCTGCCCGTCGCAAGTCGATGGCGCTGCCGCAATGGTGCTCGGAACGCAGCCTGGACCACAGGCCAAAGCCGTCAAGGTGCTGGGGTCGATCGTTGTCTCGGGCATGCGTGAAACCGGCGATGACGACATTCTCGATGCCGAAATCACCGCACGGGCGGCACGCATGGCCTATGAGCAAGCCGGTGTGACGCCCGCTGACATCGGCGTGGTCGAACTGCATGACGCCTTCACTATCGCCGAATTGCTCTATTACGAAGCCCTCGGCCTAGCGGCGCCGGGCGAAGCCGTGTCGCTGTTGCACTCGGGGGCTACGGCGCTTGGCGGCCGCGTACCGGTTAATCCAAGTGGCGGTCTGCTTGCCAAGGGGCATCCGCTGGGCGCTACCGGCGTCGCGCAAATGGTCGAGCTGACCTGGCAATTGCAAGGGCGCGCCGGCAGTCGTCAGGCTGGCACACCGAAGTTGGGCCTGGCGCAATGCACCGGTGGCGGTATTGCTGGCGTCGATCACGCCGCTTCTGCCGTCCACATTCTGGGAGTTTGAGATGAGCACTCGAAATTTCACTGCCACACAGGTCGCCGCGATCACCGGCGCCGCTCGCGGCATCGGCCTGGCTATCGCCGAACGACTGGCGCGCCAAGGCGTATTTGTCTATCTGTTGGACCGCGACGAAGCAGCACTCGCCGCAAGCGTTGAGGCCTTGACGGGGCATGGTTTGAAGGTCGCTGGCATTGCGCTGGACTTGACCGAAGGTGAGGCGGTCACTGCGGCGTTTGCACGGATCCACGAAGCCCACGGGTCGCTCGACTTTCTGGTCAATAACGCCGGTGTGGTCAGGGACAAGCGTTTCCTGAGCATGACCGAGCAGGACTGGGACCTGGTCGTCGATACCAACCTGCGTGCCCAATTTCTGTGCTGCAAGGCCGCCCTGCCGTTGATGCTGGAAAAAGGCTTCGGCCGTATCGTCAACATGTCCTCCAGGGCCTGGCTCGGCGGTTTCGGCCAGGCCAACTACTCGGCGGCCAAGGGCGGCGTGGTGAGCCTGACCCGCAGCCTTGCCATCGAGTTCGCCGCCAAGGGCATTACTGTCAACGCCATCGCGCCCGGCATTGTCGATACCCCGCTGTTCCAGAGCTTCGCCCCTGAGGTTCAGGCAAAACTTAAGGAAACCGTGCCGGTAAAACGCATTGGCACCCCCGATGACATCGCCAACGCCGTGGAGTTTTTCCTCGACCCAGCCAGTTCCTATGTGACCGGACAAACCTTGTATGTCTGCGGCGGACGCAGTCTGTCGTCGGCCAGTGTCTGAGGTGAGCGCCATGTCAGTTTCAATGCAAATACAGGGAGCGATT
This sequence comes from Pseudomonas sp. GM33, assembly GCF_000282295.1. NCBI lineage: Bacteria > Pseudomonadati > Pseudomonadota > Gammaproteobacteria > Pseudomonadales > Pseudomonadaceae > Pseudomonas > Pseudomonas sp. GM33. Next base: position 3,206 of record NZ_AKJO01000183.1, on the reverse strand, counting down.
GCGCTGATCACCCTTGATCGCCCGCAGGCCTTGAATGCCCTGGACCTGGACTCGCTCCAGGCCCTTCGCGAGCATCTGGAGCATGTGCGCGACAACCCTGCGCTGCGTGTCGCCGTCATCACCGGCGCCGGCGAACGGGCGTTCTGCGTCGGTGCAGACCTTAAAAGTACCCGTTCTTCGTCCGCCTCATATGCCCAGGCGCTGTTCCTGGCCAATGAGCCTGCTGCCGATGCCGGTCTTTACATCCGCTTGATGGACCTCACCGACCTTGATCTGCACAAGCCACTGATTGCCGCTGTCAACGGTCACTGCCTGGGCGGTGGACTGGAGCTGGCATTGCAATGCGACCTGCGCATCTCCAGCAGCAGCGCCTCCTTCGGGCTGCCCGAGGCTGCCGTGGGCTCTATCCCTGCAGTAAGTGGTTTGCACCGGCTGATGCGGGCGATACCGGCGGCCCCTGCCATGCAGATGGCCTTGACCGGGCAACGTATCGATGCCCATCAGGCACTGACTATCGGCCTGATCTCCGAGCGGCTGGACAGCCACCAGGCATTGCTGGCGCGCGCCATGGAGCTTGCCGAACGTATTGCACAGCAGGCGCCCTTGGCCATACAGGCACTGCAAACCCTGTCACGCAGCACAGCGCACCTCAGCGACCGCGATGCCCAGCGTTTGACGGAGTTGTATTGGGGGGTACTGCGCGATACCGAAGATCGTATCGAGGGGCGTCAAGCCTTTGCCGAGAAACGTGTACCTCACTACAAGGGCCGCTAGATGGCCCAAGGAGCGATCATGCAATTGCACAATCCCTTTCTTCAGGGTCTGGGCGTCACGTTGGTCCGCTGGGTGCCGGGAGAGGCTGAATTCCAGCTGCACATCTCCGAGCAACATCTCAACCGCCAGGGCGCGTTACACGGCGGGATGATCGCCACGTTGATGGACGCGGCTTGCGGCTATGCCGGCCTGCACACTGGCGAAGGCGAAGCAGAGATTCATGGACTCACCGCGATGTTGAACATTGCCTACCTGCAACCGGCATTCGAGGGGAGCGTTAGCGCATTGGGCCGGGTTCGCCGCGCCGGCAGGAGCCTCTACTTCGCCGAAGCCGAGCTGCTGTCCGACACCGGCGTACTTCTGGCCACCGCCCAAGGGACCTTCAAGAAACCCCGGGCGTCGATCCGCGGAGGTAATCATGTTACGTAACGCACTGGACGGCCTCACCGTCCTCGATTTCACCCAGATCGCCGCAGGCCCTACAGCGACTATGCTGCTGGCCGACATGGGGGCACGGGTCATCAAGGTCGAACCCCGCGAGGGAGAGTTGGGGCGCACCCTAGGGCCGGCCTGGGTGGGCGAAGACAGCGCGCTTTACCACGCTTTCAACCGGGGCAAGCAATGCATCGGCCTGGACCTAAAGCATCCCGACAGCATCGAGGTCATCAAACGGCTGGTACTGCAAGCCGACGTGCTGATCGAAAGCATGCGCCCGGGCGTGATGACCCGGCTGGGCCTGGGTTATGAAACCCTGGCCGCGCTCAAGCCTGACCTGATCTATTGCTCAATCTCGGCCTACGGCCAGGAAGGTCCCTATTCGGACCGGGCGGGTGTCGATGGGATTCTACAAGCGGATTCCGGACTGATGAGCCTGATTGGCACACCAGGCTCGGCCCCCTGCAAAGTGCAGGCTCCAGTGGTGGACGTAGTCACCGGCTACATGGCCTGCATGGCCGTATTGGCCAAGCTACACGCCCGTCAGCACGATGGGCTGGGCGGCCATCTGGATGTCAGCCTGATGAACTCGGCGCTGGCACTGCAACAGTCGTCCATCACCAGTTATCTGAGCGATGGTAAGTTGCCGACTCGCATCGGCAGCGGCGCACCCTACTCGGCTCCCAACGAAGCCTTCCAGACCGAGGATGGCTGGCTGATGGTTGCGGCCTACAACGGCAACCGCTGGCCGACATTGTGCAAGGTGCTGAACCACGAAGAATGGATTACCGACCCACGCTTCGTCAGCTCCGCGCAACGGGTCATCCACCGCGCCGAAATGTGCGCAGCGCTGACCGACGTGTTCATGCGCAAGCCAACGGCCCATTGGCTGCAGGTGTTGCATGAAGCGGACATTCTCTGCTCGAAGGTGGCCGACTACAGCGATCTGATGAAGCATCCGCAGCTCGCCAGCAATGGCATGCTGGTTGAGCTCAACCATCCTGTACATGGCGCCGTGCGCGTCCCGGGGTTTCCCATCAACAGCGTGCAGGCTGCGCAAACGCCCTATGCGCCAGCCCCGCAAAACGGTGAACATTCTCGCTCGGTGCTGCGCGACTTTGCGTTTTCCGAAGCGCAGATCGCCGCGCTGGAGGCATCGCAGGCGTTGCACTGTAGCGAACCCCTCTGATCGCCAGTGGCTAAACCCCGGGCCCTTTCTTCGCGATGCGCTGAAAGGCCCCGGGGTTTTTCTTTTCTGCAAAACACTCCGTTATTGAAACTCGCTGCACATGTCGCGGCCTTCTTCACGGTTTACGATGCATCATGGCCGACCGCCACAAGTACTGTTCGGAAAGCTTGGGCCTGGATGGCCATGATCGCGGGATCCGCTTGATCAACTCAGTACTCGTCGAAGCAGGATTTCGGGTCACGATGCTGCCACTGTTTCAGAGCCCCACTGAATTGCTGGCGTCCAAGGACGGCGCCGGGCCGATCGACCTGATCGGGTTTTCCAGCCTGGCGGGCGTGCACAACGAAATACTCTACGACCTGCTCGAACATCGACGTCCGCGCGAACCGAATACAGCAAGGTTCAGCGACGCCGAAACAACGGCCGCGGCTCAATCACCGAACGCCCATACAGCACGCTCATACCAGCCAGCCCCTTAAGGGCATCCTCAGGGGATTTGTCTTCACGCACGGCAAAGCTGGTGAAACCGCACTGGCGCATGTGGCTGAGCTGATCGCGCAGCACATCGCCGATTGCGCGCAACTCGCCCTCCCAGCCCAGCCTCGTACGCAGCAGATAGGCCTGGCTGTAGCCACGTCCGTCGCGGAAGCTGGGGAAATCCAGGGCGATAAGTGGCAATACGTCCAGCCACATTTCAAGACTTTCCAAATCGTCATCGGGGCCGAGCCACACGCCATCCACGCTGACTTTCTGCAGATCGCCCCTCCCCTGTCGCTGGCGCCAGCGAGCCAGTGGCAGGGTCAGCGGG